>CAYOOQ010000062.1:0-6763 GCA_964405675.1 uncultured Methanosarcinales archaeon
TTTTGAGTCAGTCTAATCAATCAGTGGTTGACTGCGAAATTGACTCAAATCGTTATATTGATTGCACAGTAATGGACGACGTGGACAATAAATATAGCACAGTGACTGTTGAAGTAACAGATGGATGGAATACAGCGACAGATAGCTTCAATGTTTGGGTTTTCGAAGGCAAAGAAATTGAGCTTTTGAATCCAAAATGTGGTGACAGCGTTTCAGGGGTTGTTGAAGTGAAATGGTTTTCAATCGTAGCAGATACAATAGATATTCAGTACAGTCTGGACGGGGGTTCAACCTGGAAAAACATAGCGACTGATTTGGAAAACACAGGCTCGTATATGTGGGATACAAGAGATTATGAAAGCCAGGCAACTTATTTGTTGAGGGTTGTTGCAAAAGACAGTGACGGAAACAAAATTGGCTCAGACACTGTAGACTGCTACTTTACTGTCTATAACAAGAGATTTGAAACAGAAGAAAAACAAATAACAAGGCACTCACTTTTTGTAAATAGTGCAACATTTTCAGAAGGTGGAGATGTTATGGCAGGTGATGACTTGAGGCTTTATCTAAGCGTCAGTAATAACGGAGATTACGATTTGGATGATGTTAGGATGAATGCAATGGCTCATGATTTTGGTTCAAGAGCTAGTGCAGGTCCATTTGATTTAAGGATTGGAGAAACTGAAAGCAGAGTTTTACGCATTGACGTTCCTGAATATGTAACTCCTGGGGAATATCCAGTGAGAATTACATTTTCAAACAGGGACACAAGGAATGTAGTTTATAGGTTTATTACAGTAAAATGACACTACTGTGAAATGGTGTAAAAACCAAAACTTTTAAATACTAGCACTACATAACAGTCGTAATAAATGTCTCTCATAATAAAAAGTAACTAAGGGGGTTAGAAAAAAATGAATTGCAAAGGATTGAAGATTTTAATGATGTTGGTTATTGCTCTGGTGGCAACAACTGTTGCAGGTGCATTGCCTGTGACCATTGATACTGTTAAACTGAATGGTGATGATTTGCACGCAGGTCATGACAATATTCTGGTAGTGGACAGGAACGATGAATACCAGGTAAGGGTCATTGTGACAGCTACTGAAGATGTTGACAATGTCCAGATTGAAGCGGCAATGAGGGGTTACGATCACAGGGATCTTGCCCAGGACATAACCGATGTTTTTGATATGAAAGCAAACAGGACTTATGTGAGAAACTTGAACATAAACGTTCCTGACAGGATGGAAAAAGATGTTTATGCTCTTAGGCTAAGGATTGACGACAGGGCAGGAGACACAACTACTGAAACTTATTATTTCGACATTTCAAACCAAAGGCATGACATTGTAATTGAAGACGTTTTGTTCAGTCCATTCGGGCAAGTGCAGGATGGAAGAGCTCTTCTTACAAGTGTTAGACTAAGAAACAACGGAATGGTAAACCAGGAAGGTGTAAGGGTTGAAGTAAGGATTCCTGAATTGGGAATTGCAGCTGCTGACTATATCAACGAAATCGAAGAAGGAGAATCACTAAGTTCAGAAGAGCTTTACATGAGAATTCCTCAATGTACTGAAGAAGGCACATATGATGTTGAAGTAAAGGTAGAATATCACAGGGGAGATAAGACAACAATTCAAAGGGAAACCATTGATGTTGTTAAGAGCGAAGTTTGTGATGTAGACGATGAAAAGGTTGATGACAAGCCTAAAACCACTTTGACAATCGGTCCAAAAGAGCAGTCTGTTGAGATGGGAAAGAGTGTTACTTATCCGCTTACAATAAAAAATGCCGGAACCAGCTCAAAAACATACGTTGTGAATGTTGACGGTTACCAGGATTGGGCGGAAGTCAGGGTCACTCCTGCTAAAATTGTAACGCTACAGCCAGGGGAAACAAAGGCACTTTATGTATTCCTGTCACCTCTTGCAGATGCTAGGGAAGGAAAGAACATGTTCAGCATGTCAGTAGAATCCGAGGGTAAGACCCTTAAAGAATTTTCCCTGACTGCTGATGTGAAAGCAGCCGAAGAGCCAACTGATGCAATTGACATTAAGAATGTATTGCTTGTAGGCCTTCTTGTGCTTGTGGTGCTTTTGGTTATCCTGGGTCTTATCATTGGCTTTGGAAAGCTAAGGGACAACGATAAGGACTTCGACGAAGATAACGAATCCGGGGAAACTTACTATTAGTTTTCCTTAATTTTTCCTTTTTTTTATATTTCTCAAGAGGTGTTAAAATCAAATCCAAAAATCTGCTAACAGGAATTGTATTACTTATTCTACTTTCAGGTATTGCATTGGCAGATTTTGACGTATCTTCTGATTATGAAAATTTCGGTGTATGTAAAGGTAATATCTACACGGATCAGGTTACAATCACAAACACTTATCCTGAAGCCAGAGAATTTCAATTATGGCAGTCTAATGAAAAATTGTCACCTTATACTACAATTGTGCCGGATAATATTGTTTTAGGGCCTTTTGAGAGCATCACTATTAACCACATTTTTTTACCTAAACGGGATGCGAGAGGTAATTATATAAGTGAATTGTTGATTGAGACCCAGGGGCAACAAAAGATTCTCAGGCAGGAAGTGGATTTTCCTGTTTGTGATAATATGCAGTTAAACGTTGATGAATCTACTTTTTCAAATTGCCCTTGTGTTTCAACCATTTATTCTTTTGAAATCCAGAACACCGGTGATTTTGCCGACCGTTTTACTTTGTCAATGGACTTGAACGAAAGGTTCTACACCTTGAGTGAAGAATTAATCTATCTTGAGCCTTCTGAAACTAAGACAATTTACGCATATGTCAGGATGCCATGTGAAGTAAGCGGAGATTATACTTTCAACTTAGTGTCACAATCAAGAGGTTCCGGGCTTACTAAAAAAGCCCCACTATATCTAAATTTAAGAAAAGAGTGCTATGGCTTTAATTTTTATCTTGGAAATTCCACAAAAAATCTTACTGCACCATTTATCGCAAGGGAAAACAAATCTTATAACATTAATCTTAATGATAGCTATTACATACCCTTTGCTGTTGAAAATACAGGTGAGTTTGATAATTATCATTTGATAGATGCCAAAATACCTCGTTTCATGGAGGTTAATTGGGCCGGTGAAGAGATTGCAGTTAATGATACATCCTACGGTCATATTTTTGTGAATGCAACTAATGTGACTTCAAAAAGCTCTACTGCTGAACTTACCATAAAGTCACAGGTTGGTTATTATGAAAAAGACTACGAAATTACAGTTAATGTAATCGGTTTTGAAGATGATGATTTCAATTATTATTTAATTTATTTTGGAATCCTTGTTTTACTTTTGCTTATTTTGATTTTTGTCATATTTTATTTGTCCACCTATCAAAAAGAAGATTCATTTTCAGGAGATGATACTGCAACTTCAGCTTCCAAAAAGCCAGCGGTAAGTAATGATTTCAGAGATGAATCTGAAGAATTTTCACAAGAATTTCCATGGAAACCAATTATCCTAATCATAGCAATAGCTTTATTGTTAGTCCTCTTTCTGGTGGCTTTAATCTGGTTTTTGTGGCCCTTCTTAACTCAAATCTCAACAGAAGGTCTATCTCCAGCCATAAATGAAACCTTTGAAAATGTGACAGTTAATGAAACAGGAGATGCACAAAGAGCACCTCCTCAGGAAACTATTCCATTAAACGAAACTCCATGGCTTAACGCAACCAACATAAGTCTAGATGGGGAGAATGTCTCGCTCACTAACATGACTAACGAAACAGGAATTTTTGCACCAATTGCTTCAGCTTACGGGTATATGGCGGATAATTGGATTTATCTGTTATATGCCTTCTTAATAATCGTTATAATTGTCTTGCTGATACTTGCATTCGTATTTCATAACAGGATTTTCACATGGCTTGAGGGCACCGGTTACAAGAATAAGATCTTAGGCCTTCTTCTTATCATAGCAGGTCTTATAATATTACTATTCATATTTTTAAATTATGGCCCTTCAGGCAATGACATTGTTGATGATGATTGGGTAAACGATACAAACATCACGGAGGAGTATCCAGAGGACATTCCTGAAGAGCCTTTAGAAGATGAAAGCTTTAATTTTGAAATTTTTTATATACTCCTCTTGCTTCTTTTCATATTTCTTGTATTCATTTTAATACAATTTGGTTTTAAAGAAAATATCTATAAATACTTCATCTTAATACTGGCAATTGTTCTTTTATTTCTTGTGGCCATCTTTTTTTATTATATTTCACTGGAGAGGGATGCAATAAGCCAACAACGTGAAGACTTAACAAATGAAACACTTATTGATGGTGAGACCATCCATGAAGACGATTTCCTGGTCCCATATTCTACTGAAGAAAATTCAACCAATTACGTATGGAGAAAAAACACTGAAAAGATTATTGATTTCGGCCCACACATAAAAACGCATGGTGATTTTAATTTCACCTTAAATTCAACTCAACCCCAGAATATAACAATAACTACTAGTGGTTCTGAACTTATGCTAAATCCCGATGAAGGTTGGTATGGTGTCCGCACCATTAATCTTATCGTTGAAGACGAGTTAGGTAGCAGGTCGTATAGTCCTGATATAACCTTGGTGGTTTTAAACAGGGGTCCCTGGTATGAAGAGTTATGGGAGGGCACAAAAGCATTCTTATCTAATTTTTACTCTTATTTAATATTTCTTTTTTTACTGGTTGCAATAGTTTCAACCATTATAGTGTCGTATGTAAGGTATGAAAGCGAAAATTAAATCTTTAATCTGTTTATTCCAGAAAATTAAATCAGGCGCTCATCCTTTTCAGTTTTGTTAGATCAATACCATTACCATAAGGTACCATGTCCAAAATAGAATGTGATCCGGAAAAATTCAGGAAACAACATGCTATTTCTTAGGATTCAATTTGTAATGCCCTATCCATATAAGAGTGGCTAATACGATTCCAAGAAGTGTAAACCTCAATACATCCGGGGCATCTCCCCAGTATCTCAAGGTTCCATAGACCATTGTAAGCAGCGAACCACCCATCAGTCCGGCTCCCACACTTTCAACTTTAAGAAGTATGCTTCCTGTGAGCAATCCAATAAGTCCAATCACCAGTGTGATTATAAAGACATTCCTGTTGTATGAATCTCTCGCGTCATTATATTCCTGGCTGCAAAAATGTTGGAGATTGCACCACCCTTCCCTTGCAGAAGATGGCTGTGTTCGGCATATTAAAGTTAGGTTGTCATTATCTTCACTAATCTTTCTGCAGTTTAGTTCATCATCACTCGCACCGCTCCTGGATAATTCATCGTATGGATTCCATTTTCCACCGGCTTCAAGACACTCGTTTTCAGTTTCTATATTGCCTGGGGTCGGCCTGTCACAAAAATCGTTGTAATTTGGCTGTGGATAGAACGTGCTGATGCCATAACCCCAAAACAGGGAAAAAACGATTGCGATTGCAACTGTGAGTAAAACAAGCCTGACTTTTGAAACCATTTCACACCTCTGCTGTGTATAGAATGCCTTTTTTTATAAACTTTTACTTTTTAGAATGCAACTCCACACGTCAAAGCTGGTTTTTGCTTTCAAAAGAGTAAAGCAATAAAGAATTTTAAAACGAGCCCGGAGGGATTCGAACCCTCGACCTAGTGCTTACTTCTTGGAAACCATTAGATTTCCATTAGGAGGCACTCGCGCTATTTATCCCATGGCAAATTTTTTGCCTTGCCCAGACTGCGCCACGGGCTCATGTCCCTTTGGTTTTAAACCAAGATTTAAATATGTTTTGCCTTTTCAGGCATTCATGTATAAAATCAAGCAAATTCCTGAGGATTTTTATGTAGAAGAAAAGATGGATCTTGAGTTTAAAGACGATGGGCAATACTCTTATTATTTACTTGAAAAGCGTAATTATACAACTCATGATGCTATTTTGGCTATAGCGAAAGTCCTGGGCTTGAAATCCAATTTTATCAATTCAGCTGGTTTAAAAGATAAATTTGCAGTTACAAAACAAAATGTAAGCGTTTACAGGGGCCCCAAAAAAAATCTTGAGTTAAAGGACATCAGGCTTACTTTCTTAGGAAAAGGTGATTCAAGATTAAATGTAGGCTCCCTCAACGGCAATTTTTTCAGTATAATTGTGAGGAACATTTCTGCTCAACCAAAAAGAGTGAATGTTGTCCCAAACTATTTTGATTCACAAAGGTTTGGGATGAATAAAGACAATCATATAATTGGGAAATTATTAATTAAAAGAAAATTCAGGGAAGCTATTGATTACTTCTCTGAAAATTCACATGTTAAAGAACATATTGAAAAAAATCCTACTGATTTTATAGGTGCCCTCAGAAGATTGCCAAAAAGGGAATTGCAATTTTACATCTCTGCCTACCAATCATATCTATGGAACCAATGTATTGAAAGATTCTTATTCTTATCTTCAGCAGAAGGGGATTCAAAAATAAAGGCACAGAAATATATCGGCGTTGAAGACAACTCTGGGTTTGAACTGAAATTTCCTGTTATAGGTTTTAATCTTGAACTGCAGGACAATACAAAAAAGCAGATTGTGGATGAGGTTCTGGAAAATGAAAGTCTCTCTCCACGCGACTTTATAGTGAGGCAATTTCCTGAAATTTCAGCTGATTCATATGAAAGGAAAATATACGCGCAAATTTATGATTTAGATATTGGAGCTCTTGAAGAAGATGAGTTAAACCAAGGCATGAAAAAAGTAAGGGTTGA
>CAYOOQ010000063.1:0-6749 GCA_964405675.1 uncultured Methanosarcinales archaeon
AACTCACAACTCAAAACTCACTACTCTTTAAACCTTCAAGCTGACAACCTTACTGACACCATCCTCATTCATGGAAACTCCATAAAGATTCTCCGCCTCACCAATAACTCCATCCTTGTGAGAAATAATAATATACTGGGCCTTACTGGAATATTTTTTTACAAGATCCGCCAGAAGCTCTGAATTCTTCTTATCAAGGGCAGCATCAACCTCATCAAACACATAAAAAGATGCCGGCTCAAACTCAAGTATTGAAAAAATAAAAGCAAGAGCTGTCAACGTCTTTTCCCCTCCTGAAAGACTTCTTATATCAAGGAATTTTTTACCAGTAATCCTTACCTTAATCCTGAGCCCACCCTCAAAAGGATTTTCAGGATCTTCAAGCTCAAGGAAAGCCTCACCTTTTGTTGTAAGATGCTGAAACATTCCCCTGAACTCTTTGTCAATCTTATCAAAAGTATTCATAAAAATATCTTTCTTTTTGGACTCAATCTCATTAATCATACCTATAATTTCCCTTCTCTCTTCAGTAAGCTTTTCTCTTTTTTGGGTAAGATTCTGATACTCTTCATTTATCTGGTCATAAACCTCAAGAGACCTCATATTAACATTTCCTGCGGTTTGTATCTGCCTTTCAAGATTATTTATATCCCTCTTAAGCTCCTCTTCACCTTTGCTCTTAAACAATTCTATATCTACATATTTCTTAAACTCTTCCTCAAGATTCTCAATCTCCGAATTAATTCCTGCCCTGACAACAGAATGATTATTAATCGTCTGATCAATCCCTCTAATTTGCTCCTCAAGCTTTATTATGTTATTATCTTCCTTTTGCATATCTTCATTAAGTTTATCCTTTTTGACAAACAATTCCTTATATTTACCATAAAATTCCTTTTGCTTTTTTTCTTTATCCTTAAGCTCTTTCTCCTGGTTTTTAGTTTTCTCCTTCAATCTTTTAACTTCATCCTGGAAATTCTTCTCCTCCTTATCAAGCTGCCCAAGTATCTTAGAAATATTATCTCTCTCCGGCTCAAGAATATTTTTCAGCTGCTGCTCCATATTCTTTTTATCTGACTCAAACTGGATTGTCTTTTCCCTCAATTCTGTTCTCTGCTGCTCAAAAGTATTCAACTCAGCAATAACAGTAGGATTTTTCATTTGAGCAATCCTGTCCTTCAACTGCTGTTTTTTTGTCTTATCCACCGCAAGATCTTTATTAACCTTGCTTATCTTGATTTGAATCTCATTCAGCTTCTTATCAATGTCTTTCTTCTTTGACTGCAATTCTTTCTTCTCAGTCATATTAGCATTCAAATCATCACTATCAAGATGCAGGCTTTTCTCAATTTTTATTATCTCTCCTTCAAGAGTGGATTTGTGCTCCCGAAGCCTTGCAATCTTATCCTCATTCTCAGACTTTCTCTTCTCAAGAGTGCTAATCAGGGACTCCATATCACCAACAATCTTTTCCTTTTCATTAATATCATCTGTCAATTCCTTCTCTTTAAACCCTGAAGAAGCCTGTTTTTGCTTATAACCACCATGCATCGCCCCTGAAGTCTCCACCAGATCTCCATCAAGCGTAACCATCCTTATATTACCTACGCCAACCCTTCGGGAAACATCAATATTCTCAACCACAATAGTATTTCCAAAAACATACTTGAAAGCCTTTTTGAACTTAGGATCGAAAGATATCAAATCAAGTGCTGACCCGTGGACACCATTGATACTGGAAACATCAGGTGCTTTTGAAGTATCAGGAGATTTTATTTTATTCAATGGAAGGAAACTGGCAGTACCATATTTATTCTGCTTAAGAAATTTAATGCATTTTGATGCAGTGGCATCATCACCAACCACGATACTTTTTATCCTCGGCCCGGCAGCAGTACTCAAAGCCTGAGAATATTTGCTTTTAACCTGCCCAAGATCAGAAATAGTACCATAAACCTCACCAAACTTACTCTTATTATCCATAATCTTTTTTGAAGCCATGCTATCAGCAGCACTTTGCTTCATCTGACTGTTTTTCGCATTAAGCTTTGAAAGGGCATCCCTGGCATCATCCAGTTTCTTCCTGGCAGTACCAAGCTGGGAAGCTATCGAAGAATCCTCCGTCAAAAGCTTATTCAGCTCAAGGGTAGTCTTCTTAAACTCATCACGTTTTTCCTTAAGATTCTGAAGATCGTCTTTATGTTTTTTTTCGATCTCCTTAACCTTGGCAATCTTTTCATCAAGAGAATTAAGATAAACATCAATCTTATCACTTTCCCTAAAATACTCCTGCTGCTCTTCACGCAATTGCTGGATTTCCTTCTGCTTCTCCTCTATCTGCTTATCAATCTTATCCATATCAACTTCAATCTGTTCAGAATCCTCAAGCTTATGCTTTTTCCTGAAAGTTTCAAGCTTGGTCTTAATTCTTTCTGTCTGAGAATCATTCTCCTTTATTCTTTTTTCATAAGCCTGTATCTCTTTGTACATGTCATCAATCTTTTTATTCTGATCCTCAAGACTCTTTTGCAATTGATCTTTTCTTGTAAGTACCCGATTAAGCTCACTCTCATTCGAACTGATATATGTCTTATTAGTGGCAATATCTATCTTCAACTGCTCAATATCCTTCATTATCTGGACCTGCTCCTTCTCGCCCTTCTCTTCAATTTCTTTGCTTAATCTGTTGATCTCATCTTTCTTCTCTTTTACACTGGCCTTATAAGAATCAATCTTCTCCTGGGAGCTTTCTATCTTCTCTTCAAGCTGCTGAATCTTTTTATCAAGCTCTTCTTTTTTTGATTTCCTCGACTTGATTTTGAGGCTACAAAGAGTGGCTTTTGATTTATCCAGCTTATCCACAACTTCTTTATACTTAAGGGCCTGGTCCCTGTCTTTTTTCAGTTCTTTAAGATAATTTTCCCTTTCAGAAAGTATTATCTCCGCCTCATTAATCTTTTCATCAGCCTTGGAAAGCTCATTCATCGCCTTTGCTTTTTTATCCTCATAAACAGAAATACCAGCTATATCCTCAACAATCTTCCTCCTCTCCACAGGAGACATCTCAATCAATCGTACAATGTCACCCTGTAAAACAATATTATAACCATCTGGATTAATATTAGCTGTAGACAAAAGATCAAGCACTTCCTGCCTGGTCCTGGTCTTATCATTAATCTTATATTTGCTCTGGCCGGAATGATGGATTATTCTTGTTATCTTAACATAATCCTCATCAATAGAAAAAGTCTTCTTAGAATTATCAAAATAAATACTAACCTCTCCCTGTTTTGAGGGATTCTTCTTCTTCCCACCATTGTAAATAAGATTAGCAGACTTATTAGCCCTCAGACCCTTGGCAGAACCCTTTCCAAGAACAAAACAAATAGCATCCATAACATTGCTTTTCCCTGAGCCATTAGGCCCTAGTACACAATTAAAGTTGCTGTTAAATTCAAGCTCAGTCCTCTTCCCAAAGGATTTAAATCCCTTCATCACTATTTTGTTAATCCTTGTCATTCTAATAAAACGCAATTATATTTGCAAAACAATTACAAAAGCCATATATAAAGCTTTTGCTTTAAATTTCTCTATTCTTTACTATATTCTTTATCAAATCCAACAATAGCTTATACTAACAAAACCAATTCAGCACTGAAATCACAATATTTCATGCCATCACATGAGCGATTAAAAATTAACTCTAAACCCAAAACCTAAATCTGGTTTTCCCAATTATGCTTCATTTTTGAAAACATGAAAAACCAGGCATCCAAAACATTTATAAAGATTTTCTCCAATTGTAGAATAACAAAAATACCACAATTAGGAATTTTAAACTACAAGAAAGATTTTGAAGATTAAAAAAAGAGGATAACAAAAAATGTATGATGTGATAACTTTTGGTTCAGCAACAATCGATGTATTTGCAAAAACAGACATTGAGATGATTTCAATAAAGCACGGCAAAGAAGAGGAAGATTACATCGCCTACGAATCCGGCTCAAAGATTTTGATTGAAGAATTGGACTTCATGCTGGGGGGAGGAGGCACAAATACAGCAGTCTCCTTTTCAAGGCTCGGGCTAAAAACTGCCTTCTGCGGGTGCGTTGGAAAAGATGAAAACGCAGAATCAATAATAGAATCATTAAAAAAAGAAAATGTTGAATACATAGGGACCAAAACAAACGGCAAAAGCGGGTATTCAGTCATACTTGACAGCGTAGAAAATGACAGGACCATCCTAACATTCAAAGGAGTCAACAACAATCTAAAATACAAGGATATCAACAAAAAGATTCTGGACTCAAAATGGTTCTACTTCAGTTCTCTGATGGGAGAGAGCTATAACACGTTCGTCAAATTAACGGAATTCGCAAAGAAAAAAGGGATTAAAGTTGCATTCAACCCCAGCAGTTATCTGGCAAAAAAAGGCCATGAATTCCTTAAAAAACCACTTAAAAACACGGATTTCCTGGTATTAAATCTTGAGGAAGCAAAACTCCTGGCCGGCGAACACGGAATAAAAGAGCTTTTGAAAAAATTAAGAAGCTATGGACCATCTGTTGTGGCAATAACAAACGGCAAAGAAGGCGCCTACGCACACAATAAGCACTCTTACTTCATCCCTGCCGGAAAAATCAAAGTTAAAGAAACAACTGGAGCAGGGGATGCCTTTGCATCATCATTCCTGACAGGACTGATACTAAAAGATGATATCAAATTCGCTTTAAAGCTGGCAAGTGCAAACTCAGAATCAGTTATAAAAAATTTAGGGGCAAAAAACAAATTGCTAACACTAAAAGAAGCCAAGCAAAATATAAAGAATAAAAGGGTTAAAAACATAAAATGAAAACCTGGCAAAGAGGAAGCGTATACGCTCTCATTTTCTCCATAATAATATCCGTCATATACGGAATTGTGCTAATCGCAATTGACATAATACTAGAAAGAAGAGGTCTTCCCCACATGTGCTTCATGTTTACTGAAAGCATCGAATGTACATTTTCTGAAGCAATACAGACGAGACTTAAATTCACATCATTGTTAATAATAATTTTCGCACCCATAGTCACATTCTTTGGAGGCTTGATTGGCTACATCATTGACAGGCTAAGGATAGAATAAATTTAATAAAAAATATACCAAATGACCAAGTAAGAACTCTTATAACATCCAAAAAAAATGAAATAAATTCTCTCCCATTCGGAAGAAATCAGTATTTCCCTCAAAAAAGCATATAAACTTTTACGGGAAATTTCTAAAAATGCAAGACAGCACATTGCTAAAAATAGCCATAAGCGCCGGAATCATAGGAGTTATTACCTTATTTCTAATTTCATCACAAATACAACCCCACCATTTAAAACATATAAAATCCCATGAAGAAGGTGAAACAGTCCAGTTAACAGGAGAGGTACAAGAAGTGATAAATGCAGGCTCAGTAACAATAATGAAAATAAGAACAACACAAACCATAGACGTGGTAGCCTTTGATCCAATAGATATACATGAAAATGAATACATAAAAATAACAGGAGAAGTAGGAGTATACAAGGGAGAAAAACAGATAGTTGCAGAAACCATAACAAAATAGCTTCCACATTACTCTAGATTTCTTAATTTCCGATTGACTCAACCAACTAAAAAATAAGAATTAAATTTATTAACTTAATATCATTCTGAAGGTTTATAATGTACATTAAAAAGAAAGGCAACGTGTTTCTTGTGCAGAGCTCCCAGAAAGGAAAATACTACAAGGTAGACATGACAAAAAATAAATGTGATTGCCCCCATTTCTCATTCCGCCTAAAAAACTCCGATAAAGACTGCAAGCATCTTGAAGCCGTAAAAAAACTTCACGAAAATGATGCAAAAGATGACTTTGAAAAATCAATACAGTACGTAAAGGACAAAAAAGAAGTTGAATCAATTCATTTCATAGAAAAATTCAGCGAAGGTGTCCTAAACGAGCTCATCGAAAGGGGTGAGTTAATAGAAGAAAAAGGAAAGGTAAAACCCTCCTAAAAAAAATTAAACAAAAAAAGTAATCAAAAACTAACTTCTAATATCCTCTTGCCTTCCTGCTGGGCCTTTGCTTCTCTGAACCGATTCCCTTCTTCCTAAGTCCCCTTGAGGTTTTAGCACCAGAAGTCAGTCCCCTAAAGACTCTGCCTTTATTGTTCTTAGATGCAACCCAGTTCAGATCCTTGTCAGCCAACACACTTGGATGGCTCCTATCCACAAGAATCACTTCATACCAATAATATACACCATCCTGAGCAACCCAGTATGAGTTAAGCACTTCACAATTAATATATTTCTTGGCAGCCCTCTGCTCAGCAATTACCTGATAAGGCATCTTAAGGTTCTTAACCCTTCCGTAAGCACTTGGTTTTCTTCCTGCACCTGGTTTTGGCCTTGCATGACCTCCCCTCTTAACACGCTGCCTCACTACAAGAACTCCTTGCTTAGCTTTATATCCCAGTGACCTGGCCCTATCAAGCCTTGTTGGCCTCTCAACCTTAACGGTTACTGGCTCCTTTCTCCACTTTATAAGCCTCTGTTTCCAAATATCTTTCAGATTCTCATTTGGCTTCTTCCAAATATCCCTTATTTTATTATAAATTCCCATTTTCGGCCTCCATTATTCAAATCTAATCTTTAAGTTCAGGCAAGCCAATGCCCACATCCTTGAACCCCTTGGATTAATAAGCCATTTATAAATGTTTTGCTGACAAAAAATATTG
>CAYOOQ010000064.1:0-6749 GCA_964405675.1 uncultured Methanosarcinales archaeon
CTATAAAAAAAATGCGGGGGAAGGGGTTCGAACCCTCGTAGGCACTAAGCCAACAGGTGTCTTCATTTCACAGCTGTACGCTCATTACACCTTGAAAAACGCCTAAGCCTGTCCCGTTTGACCACTCCGGCACCCCCGCATTGAGTTTGCCAGAATATAACCAACCTTTTGACTGGTTTTTTGGATAAATAGTTGATTTATAAAACTTTTGAAAAAAATAAAGAAATAAAATTGGCATTAAAATAAGATATTATTTCTTCTGCCATGCATATTTTCTAATCCTGGATGATTTGCCAAAGCTGCAGGAACTGCATACTTTAGCCTTCATGTGATAAGTTGCTTTACCACACCTTCTGCAAGGTATGTGCAGCTTTTTCCCGGATTTTTTACCCATTGATGCGGTTCCTTTTGCCATTTTAAATCACTAAATTAAGACTATTATCTAAGCTGACGGAGAAATCAATGTGATTGTGTCTCCTCTTATGAAGGCCTGACCAATTTTTCTTTTCACTTCTCCCTCATGCCTTTCTTCTGCATCTACAAGGACTATATTGATGTGTATGTCAAATGCCTTAAGATTACCTACGTACTGTTTTCCACTTTTTAACTCTACGATTACCCTTTTGTTTCGCGCCTCATTAAGCGCATCCAAGGGTCTTGATGTTTCCATTTTATTATCTGCCATAATTATCCCCCTTAAAAATTTTTTATGTTGAAGATTAATGACCCTTATTTAAATGTTTTGGAATTTTGAACGAAATCCCTCAACTTTTCCAATGCCTTTTTTCTGTGGGATATTTCATTTTTTTCCTGGGGCGTCAATTCCGCAAATGTTTTTTCATGGGCATTGGGCTGGAAAACCGGGTCCCAACCGAAATTACTTTCCCCCCTTGGCTTTACTATTTTACCTGGGCATTCACCTTTAAAGATATGCTTTTTTCCTGAATCATCCATTACACCAATCATGCAGACAGCTTTAGCCCTGCTCTCTTCACCATTAAACGAAGCCAGCAGTGAGAACTCATCAAGAGGGATATTTTTCAGGAAATCCTTTATGTAAGGCCCCGGCAGCTCACCCATAACATCAAAAACCAAGGATGTGTCTTCCACCATCAACGGCTTATTCAGCTTTGAATAGGCCTCATCAAGCTTTCGCCCTATTACAGTTTCCATACTCCCCTGGGTTTCTTCCAAATCAAGGGGATAACTATCCAAAGATACATTCTCAAGAATTTGCCGGGCCTCCCTCAGCTTATTTTCATTAGATGTAATAAACAATATTTCCATCACTCAAGGGACTTCCCAGGTATTTATAATTGTTTTTATACCTTAATAATTTCAACATTTCTAAATAATTCTTTAAGCAAAAATAACAATGGCGCTGGCGGGGCGAGGGATGGCTCCTCCGGAGTGCCCCGTAGAAAATTTTGCGCAGCAAAATGGTCGTCAGCCGCTAATGTTGTTGTTATTTTTGCCCAAAACTCACAACCTTCAAACCCAGTTCTTATAATGGCAATAACTCTCATAACTCAAAACTCATAACTCAAAACTCTTTCTCTCGTAACTTTATCAAGATATAAATAACAAAAATTAATCTTCAAAATCGCAGAAAACAAAGCTATTAGCTATCGAATTGATTAGTTTAGCCGGACACTCCTCAACACCAACTGAAGAATCTTTGAATTTTTTGTAGGCCTCCTTCTTTTCCTCCCCCACAAATAAGAGCAAAGCCACTTGTGATTTCTGCAGTTGACTTTTTGTTGAAGTCATTCGATTTTTTGGAGGCTTAGGGCTATCTGTAATCTTTATGAAATAATCCGCCTCGCTTTGTATAGAATGGTGATCTGGATAAAGGGCGCCAATATGCCCGTCTTCTCCTGAACTTAATAAGATTATGTCAAACCTGCCTCCCACAACCTTCAGCTCTTCAGTGTATTCAGCAATCCCAGCATCATCACTTTGCTCGTCATATATGAATGGGTGAATATTACTTCCCGGGATCATATCTTTCCTAAGCAGGGGATCAATAAGGTTTTCTTTTAGTATCTTATAATTGCTCTGCTCGCTTTGTATATCAACAAGCCGCTCATCCACCATGAATAGATGTACCTTTTGCCATGGAAGATTCTTATTTTTAAGATGAGAAAAAACCTCTGCAACATTTCTCCCGCCGGGAACCGCTACAACTATCTTATCCTTTACAGAAGACAAATCTTCTATTGCCTCCTGTATAACATCTGCGCACGCCTTGTAAACCTCGTCCTTATCCTCATATTTGAAAATCTCAGCCATAAATCCACCCGAATATTAATTTTAGTATGTTTTGTATGTTATATTCATACTACAAAAATTATCTATAATGTCAGTTGTAGAATAAGTTATTTATAATTTTTTTCATAAATTAATTAAAATTGTGTGAATAACAACTGAAAACTAAGTCATCCTTTTATTTTACTATTAAAATTATTGAATTTACCAAGCAAATAAGATTGGTTCTCCTTTAGAAATGACATGTAGGCCAACTCCAGCTCAACCATCTCCTTGTCATCTTTTCTTAACCACTCGGCAAGCCACCCAAAACGTATTGCCAGCATAAGGGCAGGGATATTCTCAAACTCTTCCCTGGTTAGATAAGATTGACCAAGCCCCGAAAATAGCCCAGATACAAAATCAGAATCAAAATATTTTGGACCTTCTGAACCAACACACCCCAGTAGATTGCACAGGTCATAACCCCTGTAGTTTAAGCCTGAGAATTCCCAGTCAATAACCGCGTTAATCCTGTGATTACCCCAGATAACATTCAAAGGATGAAAATCACCGTGGCAAAAAGAGCTTTCCAGGTTTAAGACAAAAAAGTCTTCAAGAAAATCCCGGAATTCCTCAAGATTCAGTTTAAGGGAAATATTTCGTACATATTCCCTCAGGCAGGGCCTTTCAATATCGTTAGGAGGGTGCATTCCTCTTAACTGAAGCAAAAATTCAGCCATGGCTTCCCCACGCCATTTGTCATTAAGATAATCCGGCCTGATTAATTCAATCCCTTCCACATACTTTGATAACTGATAATTATTGCTGCCATTACGGAGGATAAAGTCATCCTTCCACTTGTGTTTTATATAAGGATTCACAGGCAGTCCTTTTTCATTCAGATATTGCAGATTAGCAGCAATTTTCCTCTTTCTTTCAAAATCACTTACTGATTCAAGAACATACAACCTTCCCTTGTCATCTTCAAAGGCACTTCTTTTTATTGAGCGCTCAGGGCTTCCCTGCAAAAGAATATCATTTCTTTCCTTAACTGTATTAAGCCCCCAATGCTTTAGAACTTCCTCCATAATACAACAAATACAATCAAAGATATTTTATAAATATTTGTTAATTTTCCCACCTTAAAAAACCTAAAATTATCAATTGAAACAATAAGACACCAGAAAAAAAGACAAAACAAAAGACAAAAAAAACATAAAGAAACATAAAGAAACATAAAGAAACATAAAAAAACATAAAAAAACATAAAAAAACATAAAGAAACATAAAGAAACATAATTATAAAGAATGCATGAAAGAAAATTAAGTTGTAAAAATAAACTGCATAAAAAATGTCAGCTCTGTGTCAAAGAGCAACCATTAAACAAATAGTAAAAAATTATTTAAATTCAAAAGCAATCTGGCACACATGAGCAAAAAAATATTATCCGTTCTATGCATTGTATTATTCGTTGTATTCATGCCGGTAGTTTTCGGCTATAAGATAGATATACTTCAAACCAACCCAAGCCCTGTTAGGGCCGGCGAATATGCTGATATCACCATCAGGCTGATTGACAGGAATCCCCCAGACACTATATCTGAAAATGTTAATATATCAATCAGGAGAACCGGTGGAGTAAGGCCTGTTGAAGGGCATGAAATAAATATCGGTAGAATTAGAGGTGGAGATGACATAACAAGAACTTTCAGAGTTTATTTCGCTTCAGATACTCCCGCAGGTAACGTCCCCATAACATTTCAAGTAAAGCACGAGAATTACCAGATAAGTATTCTTGATGAAGTGTTCTTGAGGGGTACTTTAAAAGTCCCTGAACTGCAGATTGGGAAGATTTCCAGCACCCCTAATCAATTGCTAAGGGATACAAAAAACAACCGGATTGATTTAACGCTACAGAATCTTGGAGATAAGACTGCTGAGCTTATTTTGGTGGAAGTGGTTGACATTGGGTGCTGTATTGAAGAAAGCTACACCTACAGCATGAGGGATTTCATAGGGAGTTTAAGCGGGGGAGAAGAAGGTGAACTAAGCTTCACTTTCGACATACTTGACACTGCAAAGGACTTAATAACACCCAATCTCAAGGTTAGATATAGGACAGAAGATGATCTAACAAACACCTATCAGACTTTTACAGAACACATCCCTTTTGAAATACCACTTTCAAAGTCCCCTAATATTGTTGTTGAAAAGGTTGAGCCAATGGGGGAAATTAAAACAAGAACCCAGGAAAATAAAATTAGGGTTGTGTTAAAAAACACAGGAGATGTGGATGGGGAAAGCCTCAGATTAAGACTATATCCTGATCCAACCGACCCGATCGATTTCGAAAGGACAAATTACTTCGTAACCCCTCGTTTAAGCCCGGGTGAAAACGCTTCTGTAATAATCAATTTTGATGTGCTTGATTTTGCCTCTATACAGGATTATAAGATAAAAGCAGAGCTTGAAAGCCTTGTGGGGGAAAACAGGTATAGCAGGGATGATATAGTCAATATCGGAGTAACAGGAGAAGGAACAAACATTGCAGAGGTTTTCAGGACGATTTTTATTGTAGGTGCTGTGTCTATAGCAATAATCCTGGGAGTTATAGTTATCTTGAGAAGGGTTCCCGGTAAGACCAAAAGGAAAAGTTGATGATACGTTCAATAATCAAAACACAATTAAAATACTCATGGTACATAGTCTTAATTTTCTTTATGTTCTTAGGAGTAGCACTGACCTTCATTCCTGATTTCACAATAAACCCATCCCTATCGGATTTGGTAAGTGAAACTTCCGAATTTAACACTAATGAAAGATTGTTAGCCAATACGTTCCCTACAAATAACGTGTTTGCGGTAGTTATTGAACCGGATGAAAAAGCAACATTTTCTGATAGAATAACAGACATGAACGATGAGAGAATAAGAGAATACTATGATGAGCTATCCCGTAAAATAATACAAAACCAATATGTTGAAAGAACAGGTAGTCTTGAAATAAACGAAGAAGGAACTTTTGCAAGAGTCACCCTGTTCGTATCTGTCCCAAGAAATGTAAGGGGGTTCCAGGAGGTTACAGATGACCTTAATCTTTATATGGAAGAAATAGGATCTCCCCCTGGAGTCAAGGCATCATTGTCGGGATTTTCAATTTTACTTACAAGAGTCAACACATTTCTTGTTAATGACAATCTAAAATCCATAGGGTTCACAGCTCTTGCAATCTTCATTGTTCTCTTTTGGTATTTTAGGAATATGAGGATGGTCTTGATAACATTATCAATTCCCTTAATTTCACTAGTAATACTCGGGGGTATAATGGCCGCTCTTTCAATACACCTGACAATAACCCTTGCAGCGGTGGGTGTTCTTATACTGGCGCTGGGAATTGATTATGCAATACACATGGCCATAGGATTTGAAAAGAATTGTGGAACAGGTAAAAGTAAAGAAGAGGCAATAATCGAATCAACCACCAATTTAAGCAAAGCTATAATCGCATCATACATAACAACTCTTGCAGGATTTTCCGCATTAATGTTCGGAATATCCCCCGGAAGCCAGTCACAAGGGCTTGTGCTGGGGATTGGAATAACAATAATCTTCGTGACCACCATGCTTCTTCTGCCGCCATTGATGTACTTATTTTCCGGAAGAACCTGTCCTGTTGAAAATGAGGCCATCAAAAAAATTAAGAGGAGACTATTGATACTTGCAAAAGCACAAACATTATTTCCAAAAACAGTCTTATTGGCAGTCTTTGTGGTTACATTGGTAATGGCATTCGGTGCCACAAAAATTCAATTCTCAACAAGCAACAACAACTGGATTCCCGATGATGATCCTGTAGCAGAATCCTTCAGGAAAGAAAGTGCAGCATTCGGTGATGATATATCCAGCATGACGGTTGTTATAAAGTCAACTGAAAAAGACTTAAGGAACGTCCAGACTGCAAAAGACATACAAAGGATAAGCAACATACTAAAAAGCAGCAAAGATATAATAAATGTAGTAACACCTTACGACGGATTAATTTTAAACCAGGCGGAACTGACAAAAGCCTTCTCACAACCCCCTCTTAAAGAACAATTTAACAATGATTACACGTTGACAACAATGAGGATAGAAGTTGTAAGTTTCGCTTCTGACGAGAGTGGTAACTCACCTGTATTTGAAGAAATAAAAGAGGTTTTCGACAAAAATCCCATTTATTTTGCAGAAGTGAGCTATTTTGGAGACATATTAAGATTCAGGGAGCTTGGGGAGTCACTGGGGAGAGATACTGGAGTAACAACTGCAATTGCATTTATTTTTGTCTTCATACTATCTGCTGTGGCATACGCCTCATTTTCCACTGGCTTCATAGCATTACTACCTGTAATCGTCGGAATAGTCTGGACCGTAGGTTTGATGGGTTACCTGAATGTCCCGTTCACTTCCCTCTCAACAGGATTGATAGCCCTGGTTTTGGGAATAGGTGTTGATTTTTCAAT
>CAYOOQ010000065.1:0-3188 GCA_964405675.1 uncultured Methanosarcinales archaeon
TCCATCTCGGTTCCCGACATGTCAATATCTTCTGTAATTTCCTGCACCACAACCAGAAGCTGTCCTGAAAGACCAAAAAGCAAAGGGGCTGCAACAATAGCTGCGAATGTTATAAAGATTGCGTAAGTAGTAACATTTGCGGCCATCTCCTTCTTGAGAATCTTCATCTCCTGTATGTTACTGGAGATCTTATCCAGCAAATCACCAACATTACCACCTGCTTTCATGCCTTCATTGAGGAGATTGACACTCCTCAACAAAATATCTGAATCGTATTTTTTAGCAAAATCAACCAATGCCTCATCGAGGTTACCTCCACCCAGCGTTTTTTTAGCAACTTCTTCAATCTCTTTTGCCAAAACACCAAACCTTGGCCTTACTGCGAACCAAAGTGCCCTGTCAATCGGCATCCCTGCTCTAATATTGGCTGAAGCAAGCTGGAAAAAATCAGGCAATACATCCTCAACCATGAGCTTCCTTTGAAATTTTTTCAAATCTAAAAATATCCTGAAGCCAACGTTCAATAGAATGGTTGCTAAAAAGAAGCCAACCACAGCGGAAAGAAAAAGTATTATGCTAAGCTGTAAGAGAGGTACATTATTTTTTACTCCAATAGTAAGCATATATAGAATAAGTAAGGAAGCAAGAGCCGCACTTACCCTGTTCATTATATACTCAACATTAAAGGGAGTAATTTCATATCCTGCCTTCTCTATGTGCTCCGCAAACCATCTCCTTCTTTCAGACTGACTTTTTTTGATTCTCTTTTTAATGTTACTTTTTTTTCTTTTTTTTTTCTCATGACTCTCTTTAGAAATAACTTTTGTCTCGGGTTCTCTTTCATTACCTTTTTTTTTGAAAAATTTCATATTTCAACAGCTGGCCTCGAAGATTTTATCATGGCAAAAAACATGAACTGCATGAATCCCACCATGGATGCAATTGTTAAAAGCACCACCAGACCTATTTCAAATCCTGTGAATGTAGAGAAGATTATCAGCATGGTGGTTCCAAGTGAAGGAGCGATAACTGCAACCATCATATAAAACATTGCCATTGGATTCAATTTTCTGCCATATTCTTCAACCTCTATCTTTTGCTCTTTTATGATTTGTTCCATGACAGAATTCAATGGTTTTGTAACATCAGCCCCTGTATTGATGGTGTTTAGTATCTGCCAGAACACCTTTTGGAGATTTTTGCTGGGGCATACCTCAATAATCTCGTTTATGGCATCCTCAAGAGATGTACCCATGTTGACGCTTTCGATTATTGCCCTGAAATATTTGCCAATAACAGGATATGTTTTTGATATGTTTATAAAGCAGTTGTAGAGAGGAACTCCTGACTCAGTCTCAATTATAAGGAATCTTGTTGCAAAAACGATCTCTTTATTGATTTCTTTTTCCCTTTTAACTTTCAATATTACAGGGGTATTGAGGAAGTAATAAAAAGACAGAAAAAGGGCTATAGGAAAGGCAACTATTGCCATATAAACGGGCCCTCCCATCGCATTGAGAAAGCCACCTGCAAAAAGAACGCATAGAACAAAAGATATCATTAAGGCACTTATGAAAGACCTTTTAACAAATTCTTCGGGAGTGGAAGATATTTCAGCCTGCCTTAAATCACTCTTAAGCTCCGGTTTTGTTGATGCAACGTATTTAAAAAAGGCATTAACCAAAATTTCACCCCAATATCCTGTTTTCCCTTATAATTTTCATCAAATTACTCTTATTTGTATAATATTCAGCCATCACCCTTCCAACCCCATCAACGCTCTTTATCTCTTTTTTGAGGAGGTATTGGAGAATTTTCACTTTTTCCTGGAGGTCCTTTTCAAGCTCTTTCCTTGTGAAACCAGTGTATAACTGAAGTGTATCCATCAATACCTTTGATTTGTTTACTTCTTCAAGCTTATCCTTTTTAGCATTGTATTGCATAAGGATATTGCTAGTTGAATCAGGTAATATTTCAGCCACCTGGAAGGTTCTTCTCTGACCTGTACGCCTGTTCCTGAATTGCACTATGACAAGGGCTATTGCAGGCATCATAGTCTTTGGAACATTTATGGGAGGGTTGGTGAACCTGTTGATGGTTTCCCCCACACTATTGGCGTGGAATGTTGCATAACAGCTGTGGCCTGTATGTATAGCTTCGAAAAGGGTTTCAGCTTCTCTCTTCCTCCTCACTTCACCCACAAGTATCCTGTCGGGCCTCATCCTTAATGAATTAACAAGCAAATCCTCCATGGAAACTTCTCCAGTCCCTTCAGTGTTAGGTGTTCTTGTGTTCATAGGTACCCAATGCAGGAATCTGGGAAGCCTTATCTCCCTGGTGTCCTCTATGGATAGAATCCTTTGGTTTGGGGGGAAAAAAGTTGCCAGAACGTTTAATGTAGAGGTTTTTCCGGAAGCTGTACCGCCTGCGATAATAGAAGACATCTCGTACTGCATTGCAAGCCAGATTAAAGCGGCGGCCTCAAGGCTGATGGTATTATATTGTAGGAAATGGGTAATGGTAAAAGGCTCCCTTGAGAATCTTCTTATTGTAATAGTGTTACCGGAAGTTGATACAGGCATTATCGTCGCATTAACCCTGTCGCCTTCATTGAGATGGGCGTCCAGCAATGGCTCAAGCACAGTTATCTGCCTTCCTACTTTCCTTCCAATCATTGCAGCATAGTGCTTTGTCTGATCTTCACTTGGAACCTGTATGTTGGTTTTTATCCAACCGTGTTTTTTATGAAATATCCAGACAGGTTCACTACTTGAGTTAATGGTTATTTCTTCAACTAAATTGTCATTCATCAATATCTCAATATGGCCCATACCAAGGCTTTTTTGAATGAGGTAAGTGGTGAGGTAACCTTTTACTTGTTCATCAACATCAGGGAAATACCTCTTTATCATCATGCTTATGGTTTCCTTGAACTTATCTTCTATTACATTCGTATCTTTCGCATTTGTAATATCGGTCATTCCCAGATTTACTTCCTTAATCAGTTTCCGCCTGATCTGCTCCAGTATCATCTCGGTAGTCCTGCTTATGGCTGATATGGAAACATCATAGACAGGAACAAATTCACCGGTCATTGTGTATATCTCAACATTAATAGGCATATTTTCAGAATTAAAACTATAGCTGTCTATAACATTTTTTTTGCAAACATTTTCTTCCTTTTTTGA
>CAYOOQ010000065.1:3288-6706 GCA_964405675.1 uncultured Methanosarcinales archaeon
AGAAGGACTGGTTTTCTTTTTTGATTTTTTTGAGGATTTCTTTTTAGAAACCTTCTTCTGTCTTGATGCGGCTTTTTTATTTGCCAAATTAGTTCCCCCTTTTTTATGAAAATTTTATGGATGCCCTTTAGACCTCCTGAAGCGACTCAGGATCCACGTAAGCTTTATTTTGAATGATTGCATCATTTATGAAGGAATTTAAGCAGGCCATTCAATTTTTTCTTGAAATTATCCCGCCTTTTTTCAATTTCCTTATATTCGTTCTCTAACTGCTTTATATGCTTTTTGACATCGCTTTTGCTTGATGTCAATGAAAAGCCTTTGCTTTTCTTGATGAGATTATCCATCTCATTTTTGATGCTTATTGTTTCCTTATCGAGCTCAGTGATTATCTTCTCTATATTTTCTTTTTTGGTCAAAAATTTTTTTAGCGTATTAGAGCTCCTCTTTCCTTCTTCAAGATCATGTTCTATCTTTTTTTTCCTTTCCTCGGCCTTTTCCAATATTTCTGCCTGAACCTTTTCTATCTTATTCTCGTGTTCCCTGTTCTCATGAATTATCTTATCTAGATTTTCCCTGTCTTTTATAACCTCTGCTCTGACACTTTCAGCCATATTCTCAAGTTCTTTTATGTGCTTTTCGGTTTCTTCAACCTTTTTATCCTCATCCTCAATATTCTTACAGAGATTTTTTATTGTCTGATTGAAGCTTTCAATCTTTTTATATAGTTCAATTTCTTTTTCTTTCAAGTCTGAGGCCTTAGTCAGTTCTTTCTTCAGACTTGCCTTTTCATTCTCTATTTTGCTCAATATTTCCTGGTATCTCTTCCTCTCCGTATCAAGCTTTTTATCCATGGTTTCTATTTTTTTATGAAAATCGTTCTGCTGAGTTTCAATTTCGTTTACCAAATCATTCTTCATCTTATGAAGCTTATCCAATTCTGATAATTCGTTTTTAACGTTCTTGAAGTCTTCCCCTAATTCATCCTTAAACTTACTGAACTGCTCCTTGAACCTTTCAAGAGCCTCACCATTTTTTTCTATAAGGCCTTTTGCGTTATCCACTTTTCTTACAAAGGCTTCCCTCGAGTTGTAATATTCTTTGGCTTTCTTCTTTAATTCCGCCTGTTCAAGTTTCTTTTCTTCAATATAAGTGTTGGTGAGAGAATAATCGATTGTGACAAGCCCTTCTTCTTCCAGAAAATCTGCCCATTCCTGGACAACATCCTGTGTGACATTCAGTTCTTTGGCTGCCTGATGAATAGATAACCTCTTCTTTGAAGAAATAAGGTCCATTAATTTATCCACTCCTGTTTCAATCATTGGTGTACCACTAGCCATTATAGAATCAATATTTATTTGCAATATTTATATCTTTCTATTGTAAACTTTTTGAAACTCTTGTTATTTTCAAAGATATTTGTTAAGTCAATAACTATAAAATATAGCATTAAATCCTTTATAATAAGCAATTATATTGATTATTGATTGTTGTTGCAGTTTCTTTAAACCAAGACACATCCGACTCTTGTTGTTATTTTAAAGTAGTTTTTCATTATTAGTTTTATTAATTAAATTTATATATAAATGAGATAATATAATTTTAATGTTTAAAAAGAGGGCTCAGGCCAGTCTTGAATATGTCCTGATTGTAGGATTTGCATTGCTGATGTTGATGCCTCTTATAATCATATATGCAATGCAGGAAGAAATAATCAGAGATGATGTTAATATTATACAGGGGAAGAAAATAGTTGATTCTATAGTAGATAATTCAGAGAAAGTCAGGTTCATAGGCTCCCCAAGCAAGACCACGCTGGAGGTGAGAATGCCTTACAATGTGGAACATATCAATATTAGTAATGATATGGTTTTAATAAGATTAAGGACATCAGGAGATTTTATTGATATTTACAGGTACTCTAAAGTAAATCTATCCGGAGAAATAGATAATCATCCAGGGATAAGAAAAATTGAAATAACCGCACATGATGATTTTGTAAATATAAGTTCCGGATGAAATAGCAAAAATTTTGGCTGAATAAAAATGAAAAACAAGAAAGCACAGGCGGCCACAGAATTTTTGATCCTGGTGGGCCTGATATTATTTGTAACAATAATGTTTGTTGCAGGTCTTGGAAGCTATGCTGATAAGATTGCAACAGCCAAAGAAGAAAGTGTTTTTGATGATTACGGAGGGTATTTACAAAATGAGTTCATAACGGCCTCCCAGGTGAAAGATGGTTACTCAAGGGAATTGATTTTACCTGATTCTATAAGAGGGCATGAATATTCAATATCAAACACAAACCAGTCAATAAAAATTATTTCAAAACGCTCAGAGATGGAATTCTTTTATGACATACCCTACGCCCAGGGCACTCTTGAAAAAGGGAAAAACAGGATAATCAAGGAAAATGGCTCTATACTTATCAAATAAAGGTCAAACATGGCTCATGGAGATGATTTTTGGCGTATTCGTTTTTCTGATAGTTGTCACTATATTTTTCAGAATATTGCCGGGATTTGAAGACAATCAACAGAATGTAGAAGAAGTTTTTTTTGAAGCACGAACAATATCCGAAAGCCTAATGTCCCCAGGATCTCCAGATAACTGGAACTCAACCAGCATGATACGGCCGGGAATAATTAAAAAAAATAATGTTGTTGATGAAAGTAAGATATCGCTTTTTTATAATCTCAGCAGATCAGATTATGATTTATTGAGAAACGGTTTTGGCATCCGCTCAGATTTTGCGGTTTATCTCATAAATCCGGAAAATAAGCCAGTGAAAATTGAGGGAGAGTATACTGCCTCAGAAGAAGGTATTTTTGAACCAGATTCGATAAATATAATGAAAAAAGACATTGAAAATCTTGCTAAGGTTGAAAGAGTTGTACTTTATAATGGTAATCCTATGAGATTGGTGATTTTGGCATGGCGATAAAAAAAGGGTTTTTTTTCAGTACAGATGCAATTATTGCTCTATTCATACTTATCATAGGAATAACTTCTATTTCTTTGCTTCATCTGAAAGAGAATCCAAAAGAAAATCTTTATTTTGCCAGCAGCGATATAGCTAATATACTTTCATCAACGAAAGTAAATGAATTAAATAATAGTTACCTTAATGACCTTGTTGAAAACGGCACCATAACTGATAATTCTTCAACCATACTTGAGCAGATAGGTTACCTGTGGGCACAGGGGCAAAAAGATATCGCTAATAGGTTAGCTGAGAATATAACTTCTCCATTAGTTCCCGATAGTTTTGGATTAAGTTTCGTAATAGATGGAGATACTCTTTACACTAATAATTACCCCGACGGGGAAGAGCTGGTCTCCCACAAAAGCCTGATAACTGGAATAGAAGATGCAAAACCCCTTAATGGAACGTCAGCAAGGATATACTTTTCCT
>CAYOOQ010000066.1:0-6616 GCA_964405675.1 uncultured Methanosarcinales archaeon
ATGTCAGCATAGTTTGCATAAACATTTTCAGCGGATATACCTGAAACATCATCTTCAATGTAAGCTTTGATTTCAATCGCACCTACACCAACAGGTATGGTTTCATAATCTTCATCTTTAGGTCTTAAAGTTACATTAAGTATTTCAGGCTCTTTACCATCATAAATTAATACCCCTTCAATATTTTCTGCAAAAACATTTCCTGCAGCATCCCTTATTTCATCCAAGTAAACACTCACTTCCTGACCATGGCGAACATTCTCTCCTACAGATATATTCTCCCAATAACACTTCCAATTACCGCTAAGATTGCAATAATCTGCTTTTGTGCTACTACTATAATCTGGGTTAATCTGACCAAGTTTAAGATAAGCCTTACCACCCGCCATACCTGAATCCTCTTCAATTATTTCCATGATAATTGTATTTTTACTTGCATTAAGGTAATTTTCATGGGGTGTGTATATACTCTCCAATGAAGGCTTTGTATCATCAAGGGGCAAATCAAAGGAAAGTGTCCTCTCCAGTTTATTCTCTGATGAATCAACAACAGTTGCATGGACTTCGGCAGTTCCATCTTCAACTCCATGAATACCAATATCTTCCCAGGTACAGGTATAAATGTTATCCTCTTCAATGCATTCATCAGGTGTTTTTATCCTTTCTCCTGCTTCAGGATATAACTGTGTTAAATCAGCTCTAACATCGCTTTTGTCTATATCCGAGATATCTTCGGAAACCACCAACTTAAGATTGCCTTCAATTACTCCAGGTGAAGAAAAATCAACTGGATTACCTGCATCATCAGTAATGTTAGATGAGATATATTCTGGTGAATCATAATCAATTAAAATTGAACTACATTCCCTTGAACTCAAACCACCCTTATCAAAAACCTCAAGACACAACTCATTTTCTCCAGTTTCAAGATCAAAATCTTCAGCAGATTTGTTTAACCTGGTTGAATGAGAACAACCTGTAAGACTTTCATTTGAATAAACAACATTATCATCCCTATCTTTTAAGAATACTTCATCAAGACCAATGCATACGTTTCCGCAACCATCGCATGCCCTGTCCTGCAGGCTAAATTCAATATCCATAGGTCTACTTGTACCAGTAGAAGGAACTGTGAATTCAAGAATCTCAGGGTCAAGGTCATTTACATAAAAACTCTTGCTGAGAGTATCAAACAGTTCAATTCTATTGCTGTCATAAAGCCTGACTTCAACAGAGTGAATCTCAGGGTCCCAGCTTCTATCATCTCCAATATATCGACAGATAAACCTGTCACCATCTTGTTCACAATCCTCAAAATCATGGGTTCCCTGCCCATTAATAAAGATTAAAAGATTACCCGGGGTTATTTCAACAGATTCTCCATCTTTTGATTTTGATACCTCTGTCTTTACTTCAACAGAATCCACTTGAGAAACAAAATCCTCAACATCTGTATCTATTCCTTCAATAGTTATATCATGGACTGAACCGGTTGCACTAGCGAAAGCATTTGCACTATAAATTGGCAAACAAACTACCAAAAACACCATGAAAATTGAAATAAAATTGGACTTCATTATTCAAACACCGGTCTGATTTTATCTATGTTCATTTCTGAACAAGGTTTTCTATCATCTGCTGCCCTACCTACATTTTCAACAAATTGTGGAGCTCCCTGGTCAATCATATAAAACCTTATTTCATCTGAATTAATTAAATCTGAATTAGTTATCTCAAACTCAAACTTTGCACCCCCTGATGTGATGGAGGATATTTCAATATCTTCATCAGGGTATCTAATAGTTTCATCCGGACCAAAAGGACCACCATCAACAACCCTGGTCTGGCTATGTCTTCTAATAGTCATCTCGCCAGGGTATTGCTCATTTCTAAAAAGTAAAATGTCTGCTTTGTATCTTCCAGGAGCAAGGGAAATCTTTTCATCTACGCCTGGCCTATAGAAAGCAAAAGGCTGGACCTGCAACAAACCATTCTCGGCATCAAGTTTTTCAAGCCTGATTAAAACATTTTCATTACTATCAACTGGTCTTGGGTCGCGTTCAATTGAACAATCAGTCACTTCGCCATCGTCATCCTCTATTATATCCGGCTGAGTATCTGTCACAGAAAGCCCTTCAGGAACTGGTGGCTCAACAAAGTATTTTTCAGCACTGACCTCAAGCTCCATTAATTCATCAATTTCAAAAGAATAATTATATTCTTCGCCTTCAAACACATCACCTGCAAACTTCACAAAAGAAGTATGATCATGGTGTTGAACCGAAATAATTCCGCCTCCAACACAAGGGGGAAGATTGGTTTTTAGAATACCTTCTTCGTTTGTCTGACCAATATAACATTCCTCACCAAAAGAGGTAACATTTTCAACAATTTCTCCACCTTCTGTTTCGAATTCCTCACGAACATAAGAAGGACCACATCTAAAATTAATTAATGCATCCTCTACTGGCTCACCTGCATTATTAGTAACATTAACTAAAACATCTCCGCTTATTCTTTGTTCCCTGGCACAGTCAGAATAAAAAATTTCCTCTTCTACTGGAGTGCTATCAAATGGGATTCTTGGAAAATTATCAACCAAAATAAGCATCAAAGGGAACTGGAACATATAATCCTCATCTTCACCTAGGGCCGTACCATCATCACGAAGGGTAATAAGCACAGGAAAACGAGTATTGTAATAAAAATCGTATTCAAAAAGACAATAATGCGCAAAAAACATGTCAAGCTCAAAAACTTTTGGCTCTAGAAAGCCACCTTCACCAAAATCTAGCTTAAGTGGAAAATTGTTCATAAACTCAAAATTTGCAGTAATAGTGGGATAATTGTTATCTGAGACAGAAGTTGATAGTCCATCATATATTCCTTCTATCATCTCTTGCTCATTTTCGTCATAACCAGACACATCTGGCTCCCATTGAGGAGTGGCTGTGTTTTCAATTCTTATATAAGGGATATTTGATATTAACATTTCCCTGAAATCTTCTTCAACCTCATGGGTTGACCACATTGCCCTGTCAGAACAATGACCAATGGCAGAATCAGCCATGGGTGGCAAATAATCACTGTCCCTCCTGGAATAAGCTACAATTAAAGTTGAAAGTTTCTGCTCAAGAAAAGCTGTCTCCATCTCCATTTCGGTAATTTCTCTTGCGAGATTGTAAACGCCCTTTAAATTAACAGGCACTTCGCTTTCAAAATCTGAAACACTTGTTGTACCATCCGCCTGTTCCACTTCAATAGTATAATCAAGTTCAGAAAAGACCCCCCCTTCTGCTACTTCAACTGACGCAACAGGCTCACTTATTTCATCCACCTGCATCCCCTGGTCTTCAAAGTCGCTAAAACCACCTAGACACTCGTCAATATTTTCTTCAATAAATCTTTCAATTTGTGATTCAATGGAATCGTCGCCTTCATATTGCTTATGTAGAGGAGGCATATGACTTTGTTGAAAACCCGTTCTATCAACCGTTGCCCAATAAGGAAGATTCATACTACCTTCAAAAAAACTAAGATAATCAGAGTAGGTTGGCTCAAAACCGTGCCCTTGCATTGTAAATTGTCCTGTTTCAATGTATCCTGCATTCATACCAATTTCTCTAACAGCTTCCTCAAGCTCCTGCTCAAGACAACCAGTTACAAAAAGAGATATTTCAGTTTGTCTTCCCTCTGTTTCCTGGGGAGTTTCTGTTTCAGGGATTATAAATATAATAAGAGCTATTAAAAACAGAATTAACAAACCCAATATTACAAAAAGCGTTACCTGACCTCTTTTATTTCCCATTTAAACCATCTAAATTCATACAAAGGAACCTATAAAACGAGTCCTCTATTTTAAGACATTTATAATTATCACAATGAAATTTTGCCTTGAGCAAATAACAAATATCTTCATATTTACCTTTATTTTCGCAAAATCCTGCCACCTCATAGTCAAGAGAATCAACCCTTTCTTCTATATTCTCTTTTGCAATTGGAATTTGTGCCATTTTTATTATTCCAAAAAGCAGAAGAAAAATTATGCTAAAACAAACTAGGACCATGGTATGCCAGAAAACCTTTTCAACCATATCATATATTCCGGTAAAGCTAATAAAATTTTCCTTCTTCTCAAATAAATACCAAATAATAATTAAATTAACAACTAAAAGCATGATTATAATAGGTAAAAATAAAGCAAGATAACTTTTTGCCAAGGGGTTTTCAATAAATGAACTGGCGATGAAAGTCAAAAATAAGTTTGCAGACCAATAATAGAACAACCACAATAAGAAATTATAAACCCAGGGCTTATGATATGTAAGGCCAAATAAAGCAACTAAAAAAACAGTGAAATAAATTAAGTGAAGTAAATGGGCCATTGTCCCCTCAAAAACAATCCCAAAGAAAATCGAAAAATCCGATAAAAACAAAATAAAAAGAAATAAAAAGACCATAATACATATATAATTCCACAGAACATTTATTCCTTCAGGCATATTGGTGCTCTCACTAACACCACTCTTTTTAAGTTTCTTTTTTGATACCAAAACAAAAATTTTTAGACTAATAGGTTTTAAATAATTTTTGGTGATTAAATATCTATATTTTTTGCAAGTTTAGCATTGTCAAGAATAAATTCTTTTCTTGGCTCAACCTTGTCACCCATTAACAAAGTAAATAGCTGGTCTGCTTTGAGGCCATCTTCTATTGAAATCTGCTTTAGTACTCTGTTTTCGGGATTAAGTGTAGTTTCCCATAACTGCTCAGGATTCATCTCTCCCAAACCCTTATATCGCTGCATTTTAACTTTACTTTCATCATAGTTCTTCAGAAACTCTTTAAGTTCTTTTTCAGTGTAAAGATAATATATTTTTTTATCAATCATTATTTTATAAAGAGGTGGTTGAGCTAAATAAAGATTACCTTTTTCAATCAACTCCTTCATATATCTATAAAAAAAGGTGAGCAATAGACATGCAATATGCTGCCCGTCAACATCGGCATCAGTCATTACTATGATTTTATGATACCTTAGTTTTGAAATGTCAAACTCATTTCCTATTCCTGTACCAAGAGCAGTAATTAGCGCAGATATTTCGTTGTTTGAAAGAGCCTTGTCAAGCCTTGATTTTTCAACGTTTAGTATCTTACCTTTTAATGGAAGAACTGCCTGAAACTCCCTTGACCTACCCTGTTTGGCAGAACCTCCGGCCGAATCCCCTTCTACAATAAATAATTCTGATTTTGAAGGGTCCCTTTCCTGACAATCTGCAAGTTTTCCTGGAAGAGAAGAGCTTTCCAAGACAGATTTTCTTCTTGTTAAGTCCCGCGCCTTTTTAGCAGCTTCCCTTGCTTGGGCAGCATTAACAAGCTTTTCAACAACCAGCTTTGCAGTCTTTGGGTTTTCTTCCAAGAAAGTAGATAATTCCGAAGAAATTATAGAATCAACTATACCCTTTACTTCACTATTTCCAAGCTTTGTTTTTGTCTGTCCCTCGAACTGTGGGTCTGGTATTTTAACTGAAATAACAGTTGCAAGACCCTCCTTTAAATCATCACTTGTGAGACGGACTTTTTTTGAACTAAAGTTTTTTTCTATGTAATTATTCATTACCCTTGTCATGGCTGTTCTAAAACCAGAAACGTGTGTACCACCATCCATTGTATTTATGTTATTTGCAAAAGAAAAAACGCTTTCTGTGTACCCTTCATTATATTGGAATGCTATTTCAACTTCTATATCATTTATTGTTTTAGAAAAATAAACAGATTCATGTAACACATTTTTATTTTTATTCAAATGCTCAACAAAAGACCTGATACCACCTTCATAATAAAATTTTTCTTCTTGTTTTCCAATTTCATCAATTAAATTGATTTCAACAGCCCTATTAAGAAAAGCAAGCTCTCTAAGCCTCACTCTAACCGTTTCATAATTAAATTCTGTTGTTTCAAATATTTCACTGTCAGGTTTGAAAGTAATTGATGTTCCAATCTCACTTGTCTCACCAACTTTAGTTAATTCACCTTTTGGATTCCCCCTCTCAAAATTCTGCTCATAGATTGTCTGGTTTTTATATACTCTTACTTTAAGCCATTCAGAAAGGGCGTTAACAACACTTACACCAACACCATGCAAACCACCACTGACTTTATATGTATCAGCGCTAAACTTACCACCTGCATGAAGCTTGGTCATTACTACCTGAACAGCAGGCATATTATATTTAGGATGAATATCAACTGGGATACCCCTGCCATTATCAGTTACTGTGACACTGCCATCGGAGTTCAGGCATACTATTATCCTGCTACAAAAACCTGCCATTGCCTCATCTATTGAATTATCAACTACCTCATAGATCAGATGATGCAGGCCTCTCTTGTAAGTGTCCCCTATATACATACCAGGCCTTTTTCTTACAGCGGTAAGCCCCTCTAAAACCTGAATACTGTTTGAATCATAATCCCCTGCCATTTTTATATAACCAAAATTAATAGATTTCGTAATACTTAAATCAAAAAATCCCCCGGTTATATAAAGCTTTCGCTAAGAATGTATGTATAAAGTTAGGTTAAACTGCATATTTTTTGAGATTGTCAAAAATAT
>CAYOOQ010000067.1:0-6607 GCA_964405675.1 uncultured Methanosarcinales archaeon
TCCTCTTTTTTTTCATTTTAAATGTTTTGGTTTTGCGGTTTATTATTTGTTTGTTCTTCAAGCTCTTTTTTTACTAGCCTTTTAACCTCTTTTCTCAACTCGTTTCTAGTCACAAAATTTAATGGCTCCCAAAAGCCGATATATTTTTCAAGTAATTTAACATCTTGTTGTTTGGCTGTGTTTCCTAATTCCTTGGCTACAATTTTCATCTCTTCTCCAAGGTTTCTGATATGTTTTTTTAATTCAGAGATATCCGATTGTAAAGCCTGCTTATCGGATGTATTCTTTTTTGATTGGCTAAGCATATTCTGTTCAGTAACTTCCATTGATTTCTTTAAATTTGAATAACGCTCTTCAATCTGTCTGACCCTTCTTGTAAGGTCCTTTACCATATTACTAAGATTTTGTTCAGGAGTATCCTGATTCTGGTTACCCTTCTGCTGACCATCAAATAAACTTACCATTTAAGAAATGCTCAATTCAGTTTATAATAAATTTATGTTATAACTATTAAGTAGTTTATAATAATCAGGAAAAGTTTATATAAAACTGCATGCGTTAATATTTTACACTTTTCAAAAAAAGTTAAAATTGAAAAAATCTTTAAAATTCCCACATTAATAAATTGCTCTGGCAAAAAAGATTAATTTATATTTAGAAAAAAGAGGTAGTATATGAATGAGTTTATTTGAACAAACTCCAAATGTCTGTGGATATCAGGTAGTAAAAGACGGAGAAGAAACAATTATTTATGTTAATTGTACTGAATGCGGTTTTTACCCATCCCTTGAGGACAGCCCAAACTGTTTTTCAAAATTAATTGATAAATTAACTGAAAATCCGGGAGCAACCAAAATAATTTTTTCTCAAAAGAGGGATATTGAATATGATAACGCACAAACACTTATGCTTGTTGAGGTTGCAAACATTTACAAATACCTTCTAAGGCAAAAGCAGGTATTTGGTTACTATGCCCTTGGGGGTTCCCAATGCAATATGTGCACAGATAAAAGGTATACTGAGATAAATACCGATGTTTTTAATCTTATTAAATCAGATCCATTAGGTGCATATGTCACAGCTAAGAGGCTTATGAGAAGGGAAAGGATTCAACTTGAAAAAACTGGTGAAGACGAATGCGTTAGGTGTATTAAAAATTATTTAACGGCACTTAACCTAATAGTAAAAACTCTTGAGAATACAAAAATAATAACCTTATCAAAAAATTATCTGGAAGGTTACAGGGTAGGAGACCGCTGGGTTTACAGGGACATATTCCATCCGGTTATAAAGCCTGATTTTATGTTCACAAAACTAATGTCAAATTATCCTTCCCATGGGGAAGAAATTGACCATTACACCCTTGAAAGCGGCACAGAGATTACAATATTTAAGTTCCCTGATCAGGTTCAATACATGTATCATATGGTTCCTCCTGAATTTACACTATCTGAGGAAAAGTATGAGCTTTTGGATATGGCAAGGAAAATCATGGGTGAACATAAGCCCAAAGAGGAAGATTTTACAGACCCGGAAAGAATGAGGGAAGTCTTCTTTAATATTGGTTTTGACCTTGTAAATGAGCTTGCAACACACAGGAAAATAAATATAACCTCAAAGGAAACAAAAAGGCTCGCGAATATTTTAGTAAGGTACAGCGTAGGCTTTGGCTTAATAGAAGTGTTGCTTGAGGATGAAAATGTACAGGATATTTCAATAAACAGCCCCATGGGACAAGTGCCCATTTACTTAGTACATAATATTTATGATGATTGCGTAACCAACATAATGCCCACAAAAAAGGAATCTGAATCATGGGCATCAAAATTAAGGATGATTTCGGGCAGGCCCCTTGATGAAGCTGATCCAATCCTTGATACTGAACTTGAGCTACCTTGTGCAAGCACAAGAGTTTCAGTTATAACAAATCCATTAAACCCAACTGGTCTTGCTTATTCTTTCAGAAGGCACAGGAGCAAGCCATGGACATTGCCTTTGTTTATAAAGCAAGGCATGATTGATCCCATTGGTGCTGGTTTACTAAGTTTTCTCGTTGATGGAACCAGAACTATGCTTATTGCGGGAACCAGAGGGTCCGGAAAAAGCAGTTTTTTATCATCCCTTCTGGTTGAAATTATGAGAAGATACAGGATAATTACAATTGAGGATACACTGGAATTACCGGTTTCTGCACTTAGAAATCTTGGTTTTAATATCCAAGGTATGAAAGTTGCAAGTGCTCTTGGAAGGGAATCTTCTGAAATGAACGCAAGCGAAGGTATCAGAAGTACCCTGAGGCTTGGTGATTCCTCCCTGATAGTTGGAGAAGTAAGAAGCGCAGAAGCAGTGGCTCTTTATGAGGCTATGAGAGTGGGTGCAGCAGCAAACGTCGTTGCAGGCACAATTCACGGAGACAGCCCATATGGTGTTTATGACAGGGTTGTCCATGATATAGGAGTCCCTAAGACTTCTTTTAAGGCAACAGATATTCTTATCATAGCTAATCCGGTTAAGTCTGCTGATGGGATGAGCAGAAGAAGAAGGGTAACCCAGATAACCGAAGTAAGAAAACACTGGGAAGAAGACCCTCTTGCTGAAGGCGGTTTTGGAGATCTTATGACATATGATTCAAAAGAGGATAAATTAGTAGTAACAGATGACCTGAAAAATGGTGATTCTGATGTTTTAAAGTCAATTGCTGCTAATATTAAGGATTTTGCCGGAGACTGGGAAGCCCTTTGGCAAAACATTATGCTCAGGGGAAATATAAAAGCCAAGCTTGTTGAGTATGCAGAAAAAACAAATAATGATGAATTATTAGAAGCTCCCTTTGTTATAAAATGCAATGATATGTTTCACCTTATATCTGAAAACGTAAAAAATGAAACAGGAAAACTGGACACAGATGCTATTTACAAAGAGTGGGTAAAGTGGCTCGACATGGAGCTTGGTAAATCCAAGCTTCGCTTTATAGATGAAGATGGATAAGGTTGATGAAGAAACAAGAAAAATACTTGAAAAATATAAACAAAAGCTTGCCGAAAGTATAGATGGAGAATTAAAAGATGAATCAGGCAAACCTACTGAAAAGACAATAACCTCAAGAGAATACAAACAGTTTAAGGAATCCCTAGCATCACCTCAATTCAATTTTTACGAGAAAGCATGCAACTTTTGTGAAGGAGTTCTTAAAATTTCTCCTGATAAAAAGTCAGAAGAGGAGATGTGGGAAGCAATAAATACATCACATCTTAATGTTACTCCAACAGGTGTCAGCAGTTTTGCTATTCTTGGTCCTATGCTTTTTATTATGGTTTCCTTATTTTTTTCTGTTGGCATACCCTACGCCCTTGCTCTTGAGCCTTCCATGTTTTTTTTGGTAGTTTCAATATTTGCAGGAATCATTTTGATGATACCACTTCAAAGGATGCCTTATTTAATTGCAAATACCGTAAGAATAAAAGCAAGCAACGAAATGGTCCTGGCTGTTTTTTACACAGTAACTTATATGAGACATACATCCAACCTTGAATTAGCAGTTGAATTTGCCGCAAACCACCTTACAGGCCCATTATCCCTTGATTTCAGAAAAGTATTATGGGACCTTGAAACCGGCAAGTATTCTTCAATCAGAGAATCCCTGGATGCTTATCTTGAAGGGTGGAGAAAATGGAACCTGGAATTTGTTGAATCCATGCAACTGATAGAAGGAAGTCTTTATGAAGGAACAGAAGAAAGAAGACTGGCCCTTTTGGACAAGGCCCTTAATACAATGCTCCAGGAAACTTATGAAAAAATGCTTCATTACGCCCAGGACCTAAAATCACCTATGACTTCCCTTAACATGCTTGGGTTCGTACTTCCAATTTTAGGGATGGTCATGTTGCCTTTGGCTGTTAACTTTATTGGTGAGGTGAAGTGGTATTACTTATTTACAATTTACAATATTGCCCTTCCACTGGGTGTATATTACATGGGTATGAATATACTGGCCACAAGGCCTTCTGGTTATGGTGATACTGATATAACAGAGAGTAATCCACAATTGCAAAGGTATAAAGTAAATCCCCTCCCCACAAGCATTTTTATTTTTGTTGTTTTGTTTTTTATAGGCATATCACCTATTATTTTTACAACTATTGGTGGATTTAAAAACGTTCCAATTGGTGAAGACCCATGGAATGAATTGGTTCCCGAAAATTGTTATACAGAAGGAGGACAACCCCCTGCTTATTGCTTATTTCAGTTCAGGACACAACAAACTGATGATGGTGAAATTGAGGGAGGACCATTTGATCTTGTCCCTTCTTTACTTAGTGTTTTCATCCCCATGTCATTTGGTTTAAGCATTGGCTACTATTATAAAACTAAGACTAGTAAAATAATTGAGATTAGAGAAAAATCAAAAAGTCTCGAGGGAGAATTCTCTGGCGCATTGTTTCAGCTTGGAAACAGGCTGGGAGATGGTCTTCCTGCTGAAATCGCTTTCGGAAAAGTTGCAAAAGTAATGGGCAACACTACTTCAGGAGAATTTTTCAATGATGTCCACCTAAATATCACATCAAAAGGCATGGGTGTAAAAGAAGCCTTGTTTGATAAAGACAAGGGAGTTATTTACAGGTACCCTTCAAATATAATATTAAGTTCCATGAGGGTTCTTACAGAAGCTGCAAGAAAAAGCCCCCAAATTGCCTCACAGGCTATAATCAGCATATCTTCCTACATTAAAGAGATGCATAGAATTGATGAAAGATTAAGGGATCTTTTATCTGATGTAATTTCATCTATGAAGTCACAGAGTTCTTTTCTTGCCCCGGTTATAAGCGCAGTAGTTATTGGTATAGGAAGCATGATAACAAATGTTCTTGGAAAAATTTCACTTGCTACAGAGCAAGGTGACATGGATATGGGTGATGCAGCTGCTGCAGGTGTAAATCTTGATGATTTTTTTGGTATAGGAATCCCTACTTTTTATTTTCAGATGATTGTTGGATTGTATGTAGTACAACTAATCTTTATCCTCACGTATCTTGTAAATGGAATCGAAAACGGCTCGGATAAATTAAAAGAAGAGCATTTAATAGGTACTAATCTTATAAAAGGTACTATTTTGTATTCTATGCTGGCTTTGGCTGTAATCCTTTTATTTAATCTCCTTGCAGATACAGTAATATCGGGAACCCTAACATGATTGACAGGATATTAAAAAAACAAAAAATTAAAAGTAAAGATTTCTTTTTCTTACTTTTTGTTGCCATGCAACATGGGAGATATAATCAATCTTTTTTTTGTATGTTTCCCAGTCAACATATTCTGTTTTGCTGTTGAACAATTTAATCACCTCAAATAGCAAGGACATATTCATTTATGAAGGAAAGCCTTTCACTTCTCTCCTCCCCCTCATTTGCAAGTGTAGCAGTCTCTATTTTTGTCTGATCCTCAAGCTCCTTTTTTATTTCTTCAAATATATTCAATCTTACCACCTCCTTTATTTTTTCCTACTGTGTTTTTTGTCAGTCTTTTTATCTGGTTAAAAAAAAGGTCACATATCATTTCTTTTTCATGATCCACTCCGATGTTTATCATTTGCATCACCTCTTAAAACATATTATGCAATAAATAATTTAAATAGTTCACAGGCGTCTGACCAGTGGACATAGCAAGAAAAAAATCTATTGAACAGTTCTAAAAAATGGTTTATTGCGAAAAATCCTTGTCAAGTGCAGTTGGTTAAATAGTAACTTTAAAATCTGAAAATTCTTCTTTTGTACTTGTGTAACTTATACCTTTTGTATCCATCTTTTATAGCCAACTTATCAGAAAATTTTATAAATGGAACCTTAATTCAATCACCTACCCTTAATGCCTCCGTAGCATAGGAGCTATTGCGCGAGACTTGTAATCTCGAGGTCGCGGGTGCGAATCCCGCCGGAGGCTTTTACCTATTCTCTTTTCTTTATCATAATATAATCCATAAAATGTTTCATAATAACTATAAAGGGGCTGAGCCGAGAGGCGAATGCCGCTTGCAGGTTGATAAGGGTGTCTACCCTTATGTAAGAATCAAGCCGGAGGCTTGTTTTTCTTCTATTTTCGTTTATTTTCATTTCCACGTGTGCTTGAGTGGGGGGTTTTCCCACGAAACACACCTCGCTCCCGGTTGGCGAAAGAAGCGGTAAGAATCAAGCCGGAGGCTTGTTTTTCTTCTATTTTCGTTTATTTTCATTTCCACGTGTGCTTGAGTGGGGGGTTTTCCCACGAAACACACCTCGCTCCCGGTTGGCGAAAGAAGCGGTAAGAATCAAGCCGGAGGCTTGTTTTTCTTCTATTTTCGTTTATTTTCATTTCCACGTGTGCTTGAGTGGGGGGTTTTCCCACGAAACACACATCGCTCCCGGTTGGCGAAAGAAGCGGTGCGAACCACGCCGGAGGCTTATTTTATTTTTCTTTTATTCTCTTCTAGCACCCTAACATTTATTATATTCTTCTAGTCTAGTATATTAACCAATCGTACTGGGACTTTCAAGTCCCAGCATCTGCATTTCGCTCCCGGTTGGCGAAAGAAGCGGTAAGGCTCACGATGGAGGCTTTTAATTAAATCAATTAA
>CAYOOQ010000068.1:0-6567 GCA_964405675.1 uncultured Methanosarcinales archaeon
CGTGGATTCCATAACCAGTACTTCCTATAAGTGATCTAAGACTGTCAACATCAGAATGACCTTCTGAAAAATCACTAAAATCATGTTCTCCTGTCACTAGGAAAATTTCTTCTTTTATGAACGTATTCTCAACACTACCCATGCATTCTGCCTCAGGATTCCCATAATAAACGTAAATCCTGAGATTTTCATCTATACTTTCGCTTACATTAACCCAGACTTTTGCTTCTTTTTCTTCAGGGTCACAGCTATCTATCCAGTAATTTAGCAAATTAGCATCATTTGAATCTACAAACCTGATGTCTTCACATTCCCTTTGCCAATTAAAATTACTGCCAACATTTCCTTCATTTAAATCAATTAAAACCTGGTAATTTTCTTCAGTTGGATTTGCTGAGGAAAGATTGATTGGCTTCCTGTATTCCCAATCAATATTCCACCAGGTCGTGTTCTCTTTTAATGTGACATTACTATATTGCTCATATTCACTGTTGTTTGTAAAAAAAGATAATTCACCTGTCTGCTCAAGGATAAAATTTTGTGTTGAAGACTGCACAGTGCTTCCGGAGGTGTCATTAGCCCAAATGTAATAACTATAAGTGCCATTAAACCATGTGTCATCAAAAACATACTGAAATGTATGCAAAGTGGATTCAAGGGTGAGAGAGTAAACAATTGGAGAATCTATTCCATAGGCGGACTCCATATCAATTCTTATGTTAAAATCTTCATGTTCCTGGCTCCATTCCAAATCATAATAATTGTGCCCTGTTAGCTGCTGAGTTATTTTTTCTTCTTCAACAGTACCTGGGCTTCCAGTTATTTCAAGAACAATAGTCCCGCCTTCCAGATCATATTTTAAATTGGTTAAATCCGGCTTTGCTTCAGGCATTGTTCTTGTATCAGTGATTAAATAACCTGTACTATCAATATGTAAATAATCGTGAGCAGCCCAGTAAATAGTTGCTTCACTACTTCCCTGATTGTGGTAATCTGAAAAAAAATCAACAGATATTTGAAGCTCATCCACACCACTCACGTCAATTGTGTCACTGTGAGTATTGCTTCCTTCAACATCATCGTTATGCACTTCAACTCCATTTATTACCACCCTTACTTGTGAAGGGTCTGCATTTGTATGTATTAATTCATAGCTATATGAATAATTAAATGTATTCATTTCGGATACATCTATCGTTTCATCATAATAGGTTCTCCAACCGCTTCCACTGTTGTGGGTTTCGGTATGGGTATAATTGTAAGTTCTTACTTCACCTCCACTCAAAATAAGATTACCATCATCAATACGAATATTTTCTGAGTCTACTGCATCCTGCCAATCAGTCCCTTCACTCCACATAATTTTTGAATCAATTGTTAAATCATTCATTGTTTCTTCAAGAGTTGTCCCATTCGGATATGAAAGATTAATTATAGCTGTATCAATACCACTTTCATCCCTTAAATTGGCATCAATTGTTACATCTTTTCCAAAACCAACAGGATCTGGTTGGTGGAAAATAGAATCAATCATTGGCTTAAGACCAACGTCAAAAATAATTCTTTTTCCAGAAGCAAGTGAATAAATCTGATTATTCCCATAATAGGTTGCGTTAAGGTCATGAACGCCTAAAATTGCATCATTTTGTATTGCATACGTAATTGTAGCATAACCCGAAGAGTTAGTAGATGCAGAGCCTATTGCCTGCCCTTCTGTTTCATCAAAGAAATATATTGTTTCCCCTTCGATTGCGGATGAATTATCCCATACGAGACGGGCAGTTATATTTATGCTTTCACCCCTGCTCACATTAAGCTCAGAAGTGTACAATTCACTAATGTTAGTATTTGCATAAACATCAATAAATAACTGACTGAAATCAGGTTTGGCATTATCAGCACTTGAATTAGCCATAATTCTTTGCTCCCCAAGACCTGAATCAAACCCTAAATCAAAAGTAATATTGTTCCATATCCTTTCTTCAGGTTGTATTGTATCCATGTATTGTGTGAGATTGCCTTCAAAAACATTCCAACCATCAGGGACAATTGTGTAATTTAGCCATACATTCGTGTCAGAACTAGTAGTATTGGTATTGGTTGCATAAATACTGACACCAGTCGTTTCCCCCCTTACTACCTTATCTTCATAAGAATTCCTAGTAATCTCTAATAAACCTCTTTCCCTGATTTCAAGGAGCCTTTGCCCTCTTTGCTGCCAGCTTTTAAAATTGCCTACAGGATTTGTATAATTAACAGTAAAATTTATGTAATAATCACCTATAGGTGTTGTCTCATCCGCTGTTAGATTAAATTCAGACCATATTGTTGTTAATGAATCAACCTCATCAAGATAACAGGTGTCAGATACTTCTCCGGTACAGGTGCACTCAAGACCTGAAATATCAGGGCAATGAATTGATACACTTGCATCAGTAAGATTACTACTCCAAAGATTCCTAAATGAAAAACTAACCCCAGTATATTCTTCAAGATAAAGCCTGTCAAGCTCAGTTGTGTTAAAAGTTGAAGGAATATTATGGACTCTTAAGTATTTTCTAACATTTGTATAAGGAGAGGATTTCAATGAGATACTATCAACAAAAGGAGAAGTTGAAATATTTGCAGTACTAAATGATACGTTTATTCTAAAATTTTTATGCCACTCATCCCAACCCAAATGATAATCAGTTTCACCATCCAACTCCTGCGTTATTATTTCTTCATTTGCTGTACCAGGGCTTCCTATTATATCTAAAAAAATCTCTTCACCATTCAGCTCATAAGAGAGCTCGCTTAGCTGAGGCTTAGATTCAATTAAACTTTTTATACTTGTTTCTAAGTAACCTTCATTATCATAATATAAATATTCATACTCTCCTGAATATATTGTTGCTTCACTATCTCCTTCAGAATAAAATAAAAATTCAATCTTAGCCTCATTACTCTCACTTACATCAATATTATCATTCCATGTGTTCATGGTTGGTCCACCGCTTGTTTCATGAGTATACACAGGATTTCCATTAACCCTGACCCTGACACCTGCATAGCTATCACCAGAAGAATGAGTATCGCCATCAAGCTCATAATCAAGTTCCAAATATATTGTTTCCATCCTTGAGACATCTACAGTTTCTTCATAATAAGTTTCCCAACTCCCATCACCTCCTGCTGTAGTCTCTGTAGCATATTTTCCATCCATTGCAAAATTATGCCCTAGCTCTATTAAATCTCCAAAGATTTCTATATTTTGAGTGGCTACAGCATCAAGCCAATCCTCATAAGTCTCCCATACAATTATATTTCCCCAATCATCACCTTCACTTATGGAATTCCAGTCAACATTCCAGTTTAACTCATATGTATCAGTTACCATACCTTCACCAATATAATAACCATACGTTTCGTTATTCCACTGCCTTGTTTTAGTTTCATTAACAGGAATGTCTCCATAATATTTCTCTTCCCTATCAGGTCCAAAACCAGCATAACCAATCTCATGCCTATCCAAAAGGGTTAAATTTGCGTGGACGTCAAAAGCATAATTGTCCCTTGCAGCTAAGGTCACATTTATCCAGTCGATCTCATCAGTTGTTTCATATTCAATAAGCCCGTATTCTGAATAATGAGGATATGTTAGGTCGTTTAAGAAAATCCTTGTATCCTTGATTGTGAAATTATATACCGCTTCCAGCCTATTGCCGTTACTATCAACTATTACTGCATCCTCTGAACCAGGCGAGGTGCTGTTGTCAACAAAAGCAACTCGCGCCCTGTAATTACCCGGCTCATTATCATCAGTATTCCAGGGTGCAGAATTCCATACCTCACCAAAATTCAAGACTTCACCTGGCTGAATTGTTTGTTTTTCATCTTCAATTTTATCATTGATAACAAAAGGCGGAACATTCCTCCATCTTTGCTCTTCTTCATCCCACCTTTGAACATTTGCCCATCTATATCCACTGAGAGGTGTGTCCCCGGTGTTTGAGATACCACTTTCGATTAACACATCACTTATTGTTTCAGTAGCTTCCAGTGTCATATTATTAAAAACAGGCACATTACCAGGGTCAGTCCCTGTAAAATAAACATCAATCCTGAAATTTTTATGCCGGTCTTCCCAGTTCAGTTCATAATCTTCACTGGCATCAAGTAATACAGTAATCCTTTCTTCATCAACTCCCTCACCCGGGCTTCCGATAACATCAATCTCAATTTCCCCTGCGTTTGTTTCATAAGAAAGATTTGTCAGCCAGGGCTTAGTTTCCTCCATTTCAATTATCTGACTTATCCAATAACCTTGTCCTGCAAAAACAGTATATTCATGCTGTGCCCAGTAAATTGTTGCTTCGCTTGGGTCATTATTATGATGTGTTTCAGATTCAGAATAATATTCAAATTCAACGGTTACTTCTTCCTCACCACTGACATCAATTAAACCTCCCCAATCGTTTATTATGGTTTGTTCACCCACTGTAGCATCATTATGAACAACTGCCCCATTAACCAATACCCTAACTTCAGCAGTAGATTCTGTGTTCCCATGTACATAACCTGAAATCTCATATTCATAGGCCAATTGCATTTGATCCATGCCGGATACATCAGCAGTTTCCTCATAATAAGTTAACCAAGAATCTGCTCCAGTAGAAGATGCACCTGAATCATTATAATGAAGTTCTGTGGTTCCCCCTTCCAATTCCAATTGATTACTTGTTGTATTGATAAAAACCCCTTCAATATCTGAGTAAATAGACCAATCTGAAGCAGTTATCCAGCTTTCTTCTTCATCAATATCTATATCTTCATACCTTGATTCTAAAAGAACATCCTCATAACTCCTGTATTCATCCCTGTGCGTAAATACATTTGCTTTCCCTTCAATTTCTACATAAAATATAGAAACTTCTTCTGAAGTTATTCCATCAATATTTTCAGCAATTATATTTAAATAATAAACACCTTCCTCCCATGTATTAGAATACCCTATAGTATAATTATTATCCTCTTCAGGATCACTCATCCCAACTGTTTCAATTGTTTCTCCATCTGGATGCATAATCTCGGCAACAACTGAGTCAATGCCTTTTTCATCAGTGACAATTGCACTTATATCAACCATTTCAGTATTCCCGCTCGGGTCGGGGCTTATGGTAATATTTTCAATTAGTGGTTTTGATGATACGGTTATTTCTGTTTCAGATGCTGAAGAATGATAAAAACCATAGTAATCCCTAGGGTGGTAAGCCTTAATTGTTTTATCCCCCATTCCCCAGTTTTCAGGAATTTTATAGGTAAAAGAGAACTCCCCTGTATTATCTGTTTTTGTTTCTCCCAAAATCTTATCTTCATAATGGAATTCAATATTTCCAGATTCAATAGCCCTGCCTAAATCATCAATGAACACTCCAGTAAATGTTACTTCTTCAGTTAAAGCAACAGTGTTTTTGTCTGAAGTAAAATCATCTATTTGAGTATTGGCAAAAACATATATTATCTTTTCATTGCTTGGTTCAGAATAAGAGCAATTTTGACCTTGAGCGAGCAATCTTAGATTGAATTTACCTCTAGTTTTCGGCAACACTGGGTTCCACTCAGGGTAACAATAATCACCATTATCCATAAAACCGCATTCATAAGGATTAACAATTGTTTCAATTACCGGATCATCTTCTTCCATATCAAAGAAACTTTGCTCAGCGCCATAATATCTTATACTTAAATCACCAAATTCAGGAGTTATTTCGTTATTTGATGTTGAAAAATTAACCTTGTACTGAATATATCTATTGCCCTGTGTATCAACATCATCTCCATTTTCCTGTTTATGCCATTCACCCCAGTAAGCCCCATCAACTGAAGTCCTTGCGTAAACATCCATCTCAGTATCAGCAGGGATTTCTTCCCTCCAGCTAATTGTCCCGTAAGAAACACTATCGTGAGTAGTATCAAACTCTTCGCTTGTATAGTAGCCTTTTGTTTTGTAATTTTCATCGTTACCAACCTTGCTTACTGTAGCATCTGATGCTCTTGGTCTTACAAAAACCCAGTCAACTTCCATCTCGCTATTATCAAATTGCCAAAATCCTATGTTACCTCTATCATAACTACCATCTGTAATAATAAGCGAAGTATAAGGCCGGTCATAATAATTAACATACCACTGCATTTCATCCCCTTCTGCCAAAAGCCTTCCATGATACCATGAATTATCAACAGTCCAGCCCAAACTTGGATTTGTTATCCAGCTATAGCCTCCACCATCATCATTCATTCCAAACATCTCGGCAACACCAAAGTCATCATAATCCCTGCCCCTTATAGAAAATTTATAACCGTGTATTTCTCCTACTTCTGCTGAACCAGGTATTCTTGCCATTGGGCCTATTTCCTGGCCAGATCTTGCTGTCCTGTAACGAAGCTCGAGGACAAAATCATCTAAATCCAATGCAGGATCAGCAACAGCCCATGCCCTGTGCATCCCTGCAGGATTCCTGAACTTAAGAAGGCCATCCTCTGCCCTTACTGAAACTCCTTCGCCATGGGCCTGCCAATTATCAG
>CAYOOQ010000069.1:0-6503 GCA_964405675.1 uncultured Methanosarcinales archaeon
AAAATCAAAAAACTTAATCTGACATTACTTGAATCAACCGCTAAAACCAACATCAAAAAAATTTCAAAGAGATTTTAAAAAGATTTCAAAAAATCATACAACGTTTTTTCTTTGCGATATATTTAAATATAGAACATTTGTTCGTTTATGTGTGATAATTATGGCAAGCTACGATTTTAAAGAAACAGAAAACAAGATACTAAATTATTGGCAAGAGAATAAAGTATGGGAGAATATTAAGGAAAAAAACAAAGGAAAACAAAAATTCTATTTCCTTGACGGTCCTCCATATACTTCAGGAAGAGTACACATAGGAACCGCCTGGAACAAAAGCCTGAAAGATTCTATACTGAGATATAAAAGAATGCAGGGGTATGACGTATGGGACAGGGCAGGATATGACATGCATGGAATGCCCACAGAAATGGCCACCATGAAAGAGCTGGGGATTGAAAATAAAAAAGACATTGAAGAGATGGGTGTCTCAAATTTCATCAAAGAATGTGAAAAGCTTGCCATAAGCAACATGAAACAGATGAACGAGGACTTCACCCGGCTTGGAGTATGGATGGACTTTGAAAATGCTTACCAACCTATAAAACAGGAGTATATTGAAGGGGAATGGTGGCTCATAAAAAAAGCCCATGATAATAAAAGACTTTATCTCGGGGAAAAAACTATGACCTGGTGCCCTAAATGTGCCACTGCTCTCGCAAAACACGAGCTGGAATACTACAACATTAATGACGAATCAATATACCTTAAATTCAAGATTTCAGGGAGCGAAAACGAGTACTTGCTTGTGTGGACAACAACTCCCTGGACGATACCCTTTAACCTGGGAGTTATGGTTAACCCGGAAATCACTTATATAAAAGCGAAAGTAGATAACGAAATCTGGTTTCTTGCAAAAGACCTTGCTGATGAAGTAATAAAAGAAAAGGCAGAAAAGGACTATGAAATAATTGAAGAATTCAAAGGCTCAGAAATACTTGGAATGAAATATACTCATCCACTATACGATGACTTAAAAGAAGCTTATGATGAGGCCTATGAAAAATCCCAAAAAGTCCATTCAGTTGTTGCAAGCGAAGAATACGTCACGACAGAAGCTGGTACTGGCCTGGTTCACATGGCACCCGGTTGCGGTCCAGAAGATTATGAGGTAGGACATAGGGAAGGAATCGCACCATTCAATGAGCTTGATGAAAGTGGAGTTTTCTCTAAAAAGATGGGGACCTTCAAAGGATGGACTGCAAAAAAAGATGATAACAAATTCGTGGAATATTACGACAAAAAAAATTCACTAGTAAAAAAAGAAAAATTGCAGCACGACTACGCACATTGCTGGCGATGTAAAAAGCCAGTGGTATACAGGACAACCAGCCAATGGTTCTTCAGGGTTGAAGACCTCAAGGAAAATATGAGGGAGATTAACAAAGAAATCAAATGGATTCCGGGATATGCAGGAGCTAAAAACTACGATACATGGCTTGAAAATCTGAGAGACAACGGAATAACAAGGCAGAGATACTGGGGAACACCCCTGCCAGTCTGGAAATGCAGTAAATGCGATGTATATGAAGTTATTGGCTCAGTTGATGAACTAAAAAAATATACTGACAAAATTCCAAAAGACCTGCATAAACCATGGATTGACAAAGTAAAATGGGACTGCAAGTGTGGCGGGAAAATGGTGAGAGAACCAGACGTACTTGATGTCTGGATAGATGCAGGATCTGCCTCATGGAACTGCCTTGACTATCCTAAAAGAAAGGACCTATTCGAAAAGATGTACCCTGCGGATTTCATACTTGAAGGGATAGACCAGATAAGAGGATGGTTTAACCTTCTATTTGTGGCCAGTATGGTAAGCATGAACCGGCCTTCCTTCAAATCAGTGTATATGCATGGTTTTGTACAAGATGCATACGGAAGGAAAATGTCAAAAAGCCTTGGTAACTATATACTGCCATCCGAGGTTGTTGAAAAATATGGTGCAGACACTTTCAGGTACTATATAATAGGAGGTACAAACCCAGGTCAAGACATAAATTACAATTTCGATGACATGAAAATAAAATACAAGAACCTTGGAATCCTCTGGAATCTTATGAACCTTGTTACAGACTTTGCTGAAACAAACGATTTAAAGCCAAAAAAGATCGACAAATCAAAACTTGACACACCAGAAAAATACATAATCTCTAAGATGAACTCTGCCATAAAAAAGCAGACTGAGCTAATGGAAAACTATATGCTTAATGAAACACCATGGGTCGCTGAAGATCTCTTCATAGAGCTTTCACGAACATACATACAACTTTCAAGGGATAAGATGTCCACAGGAAGCAAAGATGAAAAGCAGATTATATTGGACGTAACTTATGAAGTACTGCTTAACACATTGAAAATATTTGCTCCAATAAGCCCCATGATAACAGAAGATATCTACCTGAACCTCAAGGAAGAATTCGGACTTAAGAAAGAAAGCATCCACGAACATTCATGGCCGAAGGTCAATGAAGAAGACATTAATACAGAACTTGAAAACAACCTTACAAACGCAAAAGACATAATACAGGGAATTCTTTACAGCAGGGAAAAGGCTCAGCTGGGCCAGAGGTGGCCCCTCACTAAAGCAACAATAGTAACGCTTGAAAAAGAGACTGAAGAAGCAGTCAACAACATGAAAGACATAATAAAAAGCCTCACCAACATAAAAGAAATTGAAATCAAAGACAGACTTAAAGAAATCAAATCCACCATTAAGCCGGACGTTGGAAAAATCGGAAAAGATTTTGGAAAGAAAAAAGACAAAGTAATTGAAAGACTGCTTGCAATGAACACGGAGACATTGCTTAAAGAAATAGAACAAGAAGGCCACAAAATAAATGTGGATGGGGAAGAAGCGTTGATTACAAAAGACCATGTGAAAGTTGAAAGGGTAATTCCCGAAAACCTAATTGAAACAGAATTCAGGAACGGCCATATCTATCTTGATAAAACCCTTACTCCGGAACTTAAGACAGAAGGCTATGCAAGAGAGATTACAAGAAGAGTTCAGAACCTGAGAAAAAACGAAGAACTAAAGAAAAATGACATCATTGCCTTAAACATCGAAGCTGAACATAAGATGGGTGAGAGACTTGAACACATCAGCGACCTAATAAAAGAGAAAACAGGAGCAATTGAACTGCACATAGGTACAAAACTTACGCATTACGACAACAAAACAAAAGTAAAAATAAAGGAAAAAGAATTTGTAATAAGCCTTGAAAAGATTGAGTGATGAGATTTTGATAACAGAATTTTATGTTCAAAAATCAATAATCAAAATCCAATAACTTAATTTAATTTTTTCATGGCCTTTCATTTATTATTTTATAAAAGATTAGCTCTTGAAATTGTTTCCTCAGGAGAGAGATGTTATCAATCATAAATTTTTCATTAAAAAAATTCTATACAAAGCCATTTTAACTATGTAAATTATTGTCAATCGGATCCAGATTAAAAAAACAACTAATTATTATTATTATTATTATTATTTACTACCAAAAAAATTCTTTATATCCGTTGCTGGGTCTCTTGTAACCTTAAGCTTCATATCCTTAGGAAAACATCTTTGATAATTACTCCATAAATATCTTTCATCAAGAAAAACAATAACCCCTTCATCAGACTCGCTCCTTATGCATCTTCCGGCAGATTGGAGCGTCTTATTAAAAGCAGGAAATACATATCCATAATCCCAGCCTTTCCCGAATTTCTTGTCATAATATTCTATGAGTTTTTTTGTCCTAAGATCCGGTTGTTGGAAAGGAAGGCCAACAATAACAACACACTTCAAAAGCTCTCCGGGAAGGTCTATTCCTTCATAAAAACTACCTGAAACTACACCCAAAAGCACCGCACCAACACCACTGTACTTCCTGAATTTTTCAAGTAAAGCATCCCTTTCTGAAGCGCTCATTCCCGCACCCTCAAAAAAGACAGTTTTTTTAGAAAGTTTCTGAAAGCTGTCAGCAACCCTATCCCTTATATAATAACTGGGGAAAAATAGTATACTATTGCCAGTAACAGAATCAGTAATTGAAGCACACTCTTTAGCTATATCCAGAAACTGGCTCTCACTTCGCTTTGAATATTTAGTAGTAGTTTTTGGAACAACAAGATTCAATTGATTGTTAGGAGGAAAAGGATTCTGGTAAGTCTTTTCAATAGAATCCTCAAATCCCACAAGATCCTTATACATCACAGGAGGAATAAGAGTTCCAGACATCAGGACAACTGAATCCGCCTTCTGTATAATTCCCTTACTCAATACTGAAGGATCAAGACAATTATTAGATAATTCAACACTATTTTCCCCTCTAAAATTATTTACAGCAATAATCCGTGCAAACCCCTCCTCCGGCTGCTCAAGCCAATTTGAAAGAAAACCTGCTACTCCCCCAATATAACTTTGCTTTTGTTTTTCCCTGACCTCATCTGCAATATGCTCCATATCATCAGCCAATTGAGAAATATCTATCTCCCTGCCAACTAATTCAACAAACGTCTGCTTCCTCACGATCTCTTCACCCTTACTCCCTAAGTGAGATGACAATTTTAAGAGCACATCCATAAGCATGTTAAGCATCTGTATGCTTTCATTGAATCTGAATTTCCTGGCTTCACTTATAGCTCTCTTGATATTAAAGGTGGATAACTTAGAGGTTGCAAGCTCCATAAGCCTGGAAGGGAGATTATGAGCTTCATCCACGATTATGATACTTTCTTCTATCTCTTTTCCGGCCTTATTGAAAAAAAGATTTGAGATAGACGGATGGAAAACATAATAATAATCAGCAACAATAACTTCCGAATTGGCAGCCATATGCATCGTAAGCTCATAGGGGCAAAGCTTGCTTCTTTCACAACACTTAACCAAGCCGGATGTATCATGAATCCTGCCACCCACTTCCTGTATTGTTTTTTTAGCTTCAACCGTCAACTTATTCTTGGTTTTTGTATTATTAAAGAATTCGCACTTTTCACCCTCCCTGAGGCTCCTGCAAAACTCATAGAATTCACCCGAGTAGAACTTTTCAACATTTGGCTGCGCACACATCCACTTTCTGCCGATAATATCAACAACACTGAATTTAAGATTATTTTTTTCTTTTATCTTTTCAAGCGTCTCAAGAGCTATTTTATGCTGAGTCTGCCTGGAAGTGAGAAAAAAAACATCTTTATCATTATCAAGAGCATACTTAATAATAGGAGTAAGAACTGCTGCAGTTTTACCAATCCCAGTGGGAGCATGGGCAACAAAACCTTTATTATTCTCAAGAGCATCTGAAAGATCATCCATAAAATCTTTCTGCTGATCCCTTATACTATCAAAAGGAAAAAATTCAGTATAATCTTCTTTTACCATGTAAATGAAAAAAAATATAAATGATTTAAAATCTCTTTTAGTTAACGTAATATATTTTACCAGAAATAGCTTGAAATAGCTATTTTAAACAACAACAATAGGAACTAAAAAAGAGTAAGGGTGACAGATATGAAAGAAGAAAAGATTTTTAGCGTGTTTTTCAGAGAAAAGCCAACAATGATGCTATTAGGATTATACAATGCAAAAAGTGAAGTTTATGCATCTTCCCTTGCAAAACAGATAGATTGCACATATTCTCATGTTGTAAAAATTCTTCAGCAAATGGAAAAAGCAGGACTTGTCAATTTCAACAAAACAGGAAGGCTAAAACTCCTATCACTAACTAAAAAAGGTGAAGAAGTGGCAGCAAACATTGACAGAGTCAAAAACCTGCTATAATCAAAAAGTTACTATAATTTTTTTATTTTATCTCTACGATTTCTAATTAAAAATTAACATTACCTGGATTATTCAATAACTAAAAAAGCAGACATTAAAATTATTTATTCTTCAAAAACTTTTACAGATTAAATTATAAAATAGCTAAAGCTAAATGATTGAAAAAGCTAAGTGATTGAATAATTATAAAAACAAAAATACAACTATCTTTAATTCTAATTTTATAAAAAAAAGCAATAAATCAAAAACAAACAAATCTTCAGACAAAATTAAATCTCAACATAGCTAACGCTAAGTAATTGAAAATCATAATTATCTAATCTATTAGCTAAAAACTAATAAGAACAATTACTCATACATCATTTATGGTCATTTTAAAAAAAATGAGGAAACCGTGCATCGGAAGGTGAATATGGAAACGAACTGTTAGTAACCGCGTGCTGAATACCTCGCCGAAGCTTGGTACTTACACACCGGTTCTATCAACCCTGTCTTCTTCAGGTGTTCTAAGATGTTTCTTTTCGAGGAAAGTTTCGTGCTTAGATGCTTTCAGCACTTATCTTCTGGGGCGTAGCTGCCCGGCGCTTACCCTGTCGGATAACCGGTAGACCAGTGGCCCCGAGCGATCGTTCCTCTCGTACTAGATCGTTCTTCCCCTCAAACATCCAACATTCCCGGTAGA
>CAYOOQ010000070.1:0-6412 GCA_964405675.1 uncultured Methanosarcinales archaeon
CTGTATGTCTTCTATGTTGAGGTTTTGTATTATCTCTTCTATTTTTTCAAGATCGCTTCCAGGGGAGGCGGTCATGCCTATAATCCTGGGGTGGGTTGCATACTCGTTATATTTTTTGGCTATGTATACGTAAGAATAATCTCCAACTGCCCTGTGGGCTTCATCAAATCCCATCAACGATACATTTTTTATGTTTATCCTGTTGGAAATTATATCGTTTTCAAGGCCCTGGGGGGTTGAGAATATTATCTTTGCTTTTTCCCATCGCTCTTTTCTTTTTTCAGGGTTGACCTGTCCCGTGAATATTTCCATTTGGTTTTCATCTATCTGGAAATGCTTCTTGAAGACATTCTTGTATTGCTCGATTAAAGGTCTGGTGGGTCCCAGTAATACAATTTTTGATTTTGGGAATTGCTTAAGCCTATGCGCTGCAAGCATCAGGAAAATGTTGGTTTTTCCAAGGCCAGTGGGAAGAACTATAAGGGTGTTTTGCAAGGCAGCACTGCTGAATATTGTTTCCTGGTAAAGGCGTGGATTAAAATTTTTAATCATGATTTGTAGAACCGGAATTTAATTTATAAACCTTTTGAGAGAGGGAAGAGTTTTGAGTTGTGAGTTTTGAGTTACGAGAGAAAAGAGTTTTGAGTTTTGAGGTGAGTGTTTTATTGTTTTTATTGTTAGTTTATTTAACATTTGATTTTTATTATTTTGTTAATTATTTTTAATGCTTTTTTTACTTGCTATTTGTTAATTTATTTAATTTTTAAGTATTTTTTGTGCTTTAAAATTAAGTAAGTTAACTATTTTAATTTATTATTTTGTTAATTGATTTATTTAATTTTAGTGATTAGTTATTTATTGTTAGTTTATTTAACAAAAGTAATTATATTTTGTTAGTTTATTTAACAAATAATTTTTTTTCTTTTTTTAAAGTTAGTTTATTTTATTATTTTTTGTTAGTCTATTTAACTTTTTAATGTTTTTAATACTTTTATGTTAAATTTATAATTAATTAATTATAAGTTAATTGTTAGTTTATTTAACTTAAATATTTAAAATTACTTTTAATGTTAGTTGATTTATTAATTATTTTTTTAATGTTGTTAAATAGTATATCAACAAAAACTTTTTATATTAATTGTGTTATTATATTTTCATGCCGGCTGAGGAATATATTGAAAATCCCAAAAATATGTTGATTTATACTTATTCTACTGAACATTTGGCGAAAAAAGATAAAGTGAGATTTTATTATGCTTTGAAGGGGCGTGATGGCAAGTCGGGGATTGTAAAGAATCTGAAAATTGAGCAGCTGGGAAGAACTGTTCTGCTTGTGCATGATAGATATAAAGAGGATATGGAGCAGTTCATAAGGGTCTGGAATTTGCCTTTTTCTGTCAGGAAGGTTATTGTGGACGTTGATGTTCAAAGGGGTGGAAGCAAATGAAACGACTTATTATTTATTTGGTTTTGTTTGCTTTTGCTTTTAATTTAGCTTTTGCTGGTGATACAATCACAGTCTGTAGCACGGGTTGTGAGTTTGAAGATTTAAATGATGCAATGGTTGATGTAAATGGAACAAATTCCACTGTTTTGATAAATTCTTCTGGAAGTTATTCAATGGAAGATACTGTTTACACCATGTATGTTGTTGATGAGGCAATTCGTATAGATGCTTCAGATGTTAATATTGATTGTAATAATGCCTTGATTGAGGGAAATGGTTCAGGAAATGGGATTTTTGCAACAGGAGAAAGAATTAGTTTAGATGGTTGCCGTCTTAATGGTTTTAGCAGAGGGTTTGAGGGTGAAAATCTTTTCGACAGCATTATTTCGAATTTTGATATTGATGGGATAAGCGGCAAAGGCATTTTGTTTAACACCGCCGATAATAATTCTGTAATTAGTACTTTGATTGAATCAGGCGATTATAATGTTGAATCGACAGGTGATGGAACTCATAATTATATTATTGATTCAGAAATTGATATAAACAAAATTAATGCTTTGGATGGGTCCACTGTTGCTTTGCAATGGTATCTTGAAATTAAAGTTATTGATAGTGATGACAATAATATTGATGGTGCTGAAGTTAATGTTACTAATAATTACGATGATTTAGTTGGGCAGCTTACTACTGATTCGGAAGGGAAGACTTCTCAAAAAGCCTTTAGTGAATACGAAGTGATGGATGATGGCGAGACTTATTTTAATAATTATACAATTTATGCAGCCGGAGATGGTGAGAGAGGTTTTGCTGAAATAACTCTTGATTCATCAATGAATGTGGAGGTTGTTTTTGATTTAGATGAGCCTGATTTTTTTGATATAGTTACTGAAACCACTAATGAGACCGTTAATGTAAGTTTTGAGACGGATAAAGATACATCTGCTGTTTTGAAGTATTGGGAGGAGGGAAATCCCGAAGAGATAATTGAAATTATTGAAACAGGTAGCGAGATTGAAAATCTCAGGCAGAATCATTTTTTTGAAATAACTGAACTTGAGAGTGATAATGATTATTCATACAATTTTACTGTATGTAATTATAATAATAAATGCAGTGAAAGTGATGTGCTTGGTTTCAGGACCAACAGGACAATTGATACTGTTGCGCCAGTGATTTTGGGTGTGTCTAATTCTACGGATAATGAAAGTATTACAATTGATTTTGAAACTGACAAAAATGCTAACTATTCAATCAGTTTTGGGGCGAATGCAGGTGATTTGGAGGAGGTTATTAAGGATGGGAACTTTTCCCAAGATCATAGCGTCTTTTTTGATGGGCTTGATGATGATACCGTCTATTATTACGAAATTTTAGTTTGTAATGTTGATAATTATTGCAGTGAATCGGATATTTTTGAGGTTAGAACTAATAGTACGCTGGAGTACGTTCCCCCGGAGATAACTTTTAGCAGGCCCAGTGAAAGTAATAACACCTTGTATAATGACTGGATTAACAGGCGTGTCAGAGTTAATACTAACGAGGAATCTACGTGTGTTATAAGCGGCAGTAGTAGTGGGATTAATTTTCCCGGGAGTGAGCTTGATAGGAATGGTGAAGGGACAGAGCATACCATACTGTTTAATTCAACAACCGATGGAGAAGGTCTTTTTGTTGAGGTTAGTTGTACGGATGTATATTCAAATGAAAATAACAGAAGAGTTTCTTTTGCAATTAATGATACCACACTTCCCAGGATGTCTTTTTCCTCAAAGACTATAGGGAATAACAGGCATACTAATCAAGAGGATGTCACTATATATGTAGTTTCTGATGAGGAGCTTGGAAGAGATCCTCGGATTAATATAAACGGTGAAAGTAATAGTTCAATGAATTATGTTGATGATTTTAAGTATAATTATACTTTCAGTGACCTTCCTGAAGGCAGGCACAGGATTAATGTTTACGGTGAGGACCTAAAAGGCAATGTAAGGAAATTGAGCAGGACTTTTTATACTGATTATACAGCACCAGAAATGGATGTGGAATTTCCTGATGAAGATTATACATTTGATGATACTAATATTCTTGAAGCAAATCTTACGTTAAGTGAAAAAGGAGAATGTGATTATGAACTTCTTTATATTGATCAAGTAAGGCTTGAAAGATGTGAAGAGCGATGTGATGAAAGGTATGATAGGTGTATGGATCGCGCTGATACCAGTGGTGAAGAGCAGGATTGCCAGGATGATCTTGAGGAATGTGAAGATGATTGTGATGATGACAAGTACAGGGATGAGGATGATGGTGAAATAGAAATATATGAAGATGTCAGGGATTGCAAGGATAATTGCGAAGATAAACAGGATAAGTGTGAAGATGATTGTCTTCAGGAGAGGAATGCTTGTTATGATGATTATTCAGACAGGAGCATATGCAGGGATGATTACGATGCCTGTGAGGAGGATTGCAAACTGGATAAGGATGATTGTTTTGATGATTGTGATAAAATGGATTTCACATATTATAAAAATTTTGACAGGCATCTTAGGGATGGAGATTATATGTTATTGTTTGCGTGTCGGGATGAGGCCGGGAATGAGGTTGAAGGAAACGTATCATTTTCGGTGGAAGATACTACTCCTCCTAGGATTGTCTGGGCTTCTCCAAATGCAACGACCATTACGGGGAAGACCGCTCATTTAAGGATTGAAACAAGTGAGATGGCTATTTGCAGGTATTGTTCTTCTGATGTTTCTTTTGATGACATGAAGAATGATTTTGGTAAGATTTCCCAGGAGCATGGTATCTTTATGAGCGATCTAGAAGATGGAGAATATAATTTCTATGTAAGGTGTAATGATACTAGCGGGAATGTAATGGGGGAGTCGTTTGTTATAAATTTTAATGTCACTGATTCTGACGCTGAAGATAAAGATGATAAGGAAAAAGTTGTTTCAAAGAGGTTTTCTTCAATAACTGCTAATGATAGGGCAGATTTTGAAATTGATGATGACGAAATGGTTGTTAGGGTTATAGAACTTCTGACAAATGAAGATGTTTCTGATGTTGAATTAATTTATGAAGAGCTTAAAGAGCAGGATCTTGTTGAAACACCCGAAAACGAAGTATATACTTTTTTTACATTGTCTAAAGAAGGGCTTGATAATGATCAGATAGATACTATTACAGTTAAATTCAGGGTTTCAAATAGATGGCTTGAAATGAATGATATTGATGAAGTTTATCTTGAAAGTTATAGTGACAGGTGGGAAGTGAAGAATGCTATTGAAACAGGTGGTGATGACGATTATACATATTATCAGGTAGACATTTCTCATTTAAGCATGTTTTCAATAACTGGTAAAAGTATTGATTCAGTTGATGATAGTGAAAATGTTACTGAGCCGATTGATCCCAATGAGACTGCTGATGAAGTGCCTGACAGGGATGATGGTGATGAAGATAATGAGAGTGATGAACCTGAAACCGATAGGCCTGATGAAGTTGAGGAAATTAATTTTAGTTCTACATTGATATGGATACTCCTTTTGGGTGTTTTAGTTGTGGGAGGTGGGGCAGTTGCATTCTATGTCTATGGTTCAAATAGACACCCCCAACACGACCAAAATGCGACTGCTTTAAAACAACCAACACAGGATGATGCGGCTGCAGGTGATACTGCAGCCGCAACACCCTCCGGCGAGAATCTGGAGCAAGGTGGAGATTCTGTTAAAGATAGAGTTGAAGATAAAGTTAAAGATAAGGGATCGGATGAAGAGCCTTTGGAAAATAAAAGTAGTAAAAATAATGAGGTGAATGAAAATATGCCTGGTTTTGATGGGTATAAAGATGATCCTGTTGCCAACTATGTGATACAGGCGAGGCAAGCAGGGCAGAGTGTAGAGGATATAATGAATGCTCTTATTTCAGCAGGCCACTCATCTTCTGTGGTGCAGGATAAGCTGGCGGCTCTTGGTCTTATTAATGATGAGGTTAAGGATTATATTATAAAGGCTCTTGGTGCTGGCTTTGGTGAGAGTTTTGTTAAGGATAGTCTCTTGCATAATGGCTTTGAAAAAGAGATGGTTGAAATGAAGATTTCTGAGGTTCTTGGTAACATTAAGAATGAAGCTGGTAATTTTGGCAGTGTGCACGATAATAATAGTAATGGTACTACTAATAATAATGCCACTACTACTACTTCTACTAATAATAATAGTGATATGTACTATAGCGCTGAGTTGAAGGATTATGTTGAGAAGGCTGCAGCTTCGGGTATGAAGGAAGCTGATGTGAGGAATGCATTGCTTTCGGTTGGTCACGATAAGGGTGTTGTTGAATATGCTATCAGTAATTATATGAGTGCTAATGGGTCGTCGGCTCCTGAGACTGAAAGTGATTCCACTGAAGATTCTGATAAAGAGTTGCTTGATTATATACAGCAATGTTTTGATTCCGGGCTTTCGAAATTTCATATAAAGAAAATCTTGAAAAAATCAGGATATGAAAAGAAAGAGATTAAGGAAGCTTTCAAGAAAATGGGGAAGTGAGAGATGTTAGTTATGAGTCTTGAGAGGAAAGAGTTTTGAGTTATGAGTTTTGAGTTTCGAGTTGTGAGAGTTGAGTTTGAGGGGTGGGAGCTATGATTCTTGAGCTCCGGTTTTTAGAGCTGATTCTAATCGTTAATGAATTAGCGATTATGTTGTATTTTTCCATAAGAAATAAAAATGTTTTATTTTCCCAGTAGGTTCTGATTTGATTTTAGCCATGGATTTTAGTAACAGAGGTGCGATTTTATGAGTGGTAAAAAAAATATTGAAATAGTGTTTGAAGATAATGAGGGAAAGGATATCGGGAAAGTTGTTTCAAAGTTTTTTAAGGATAAGGCAATGGAGGAAGGAAATGTATTTTATGAGATGTTTGTTGCCAGGTGTAATGATTTGTATGAAAAGATTGAGCCGG
>CAYOOQ010000071.1:0-6396 GCA_964405675.1 uncultured Methanosarcinales archaeon
AAGGCATTTCAGGGCCAATGTAGCACTCGATAAAGGGAGCTTATACGTCGTCTCAAATGAGATTACCGAAGTAAAAGACAAAGAGGCTTCACTTAATATGGAAAAACACAGGGCCCAGAAAATTATATCACAAATGGAAGAAGGTGTCTACGAAACAGATCTTCAAGGAAACATAATCTATGCAAATGATGGATTTGCAAAATTAATTGGAAAAAATATTGATGAATTACAAGGCATGAATTATAAAAACTTCTGCGACAGAGCTTACGTAAAAGAGATCTACAATTTATTTAATGAGGTCTTCAAAACAGGTAAGGGTAAAGAAGGCTACGGCTGGAAGCTGAAAAAAAAAGACGGAAACACAATTGAGGTTAATTCATCAGTTTATCCATCATACGATGAGAAAGGGGAAATCAAAGGCTTTTTTGGTATCGCAAAGGACTTAACAGAATCAAATAAAAAACAAAGAATTGATGCCTCCATGAAAGTCATAACCCACATAGTCCAGGAAATAAATCAGGATTTGCAGATTGCATATGGCTATGCAGGTCTGCTTTTAGAGGGTAAAGACGAAAAAGAGGAAGAAAAGGAATATTCAGCATTAGAAACCATCAAAAATTCATTAAGCAGCCTCAATTTAAAGAAGAATTCCCTTCAGGTGCTGGTTTCTTCAAAAACTGAAGAACATTTCAAGAAAAAAATCATGGAAAAATACATGGGTGAGGATGTTAATTCCCGAACAGGGTCTCACACTTACTGATTTTTTTATTGTAGACACCAAACAAAAAATTATTGTTATTTATAATATGCAAAGGTGAATATATAATCTTTTGAAGGATTCCTGTCAGTTATGGCACACAGAATGAAATCCTGTTGCTCAATCAGCTCAATATCAAGATTCTTTGTCAAGAGAGGGCCTTTATCATATAACAAAGGTTTATTTTTTATGATATGCTCCATAGTTTTGTAAATATCCTGAAATCTTATATCAAGCCGAACCTGCAAATTATCCTTGGTAAAAACCTGATTTCCTGCATTGACCTCATAAGGATCTTCTATACTAAATACTAGATTATTCTTGTGAAATGACACAGAAGAATCAAAACTTTTGGCTGTAACATTGGCATATGCAAAATCATGATCAGCACATTTTAAAGCTTCTTTTCTAAAAAAAGAATTGATTGATTCACCCATTTCCATTAAAGAAGGCTTATTTGATTCATCTATAAAAGCAGTAAAATATATCTCCTCAGTAAACCTCCCGGCAGTCTTGCCCGCCATATCCATCGACATCCTCGCCCTTTGCTCAATACAATTATCCATATAACTTTTGACAGAGCTTAGATCAATTTGAGTTGGCTCCGCCTTATTCAAAACCAATCCAAAAAATGCCAAAACTACTACCACGACTAGCCCAATTATTATGAATAAGCTTATTTGTGCTTTTACTGAAGCCATTTGAACCACTCCTTCAGCTCATCCAGCCTGCTTTTGCCTGCATCTGAATCCTTCTGATACATCAATAATTTATTTGGGCCATCTCTTTCCATTCTTTTCCCTTCAAAAGTAATATTGCTTTGAATAGCACTGAAAGCGTTTGAATGAGTTATTGATGAGAATTTGTAGGTGTAAAAATCTTCATAAAATATTTGAATTCCTTCATTACTCAACTCTATTTCTTCTGAATCAAAAGTCAGATTAGCAACTGCCATCTCTTTATCCATGACCATCCTGCAGCTACTATTTTTAACCGCATTGATTGCATTAAGAAACAGTGGAGATTCAGCCTTTTTTTCATATTCAAAGATACCATTCAGATTGGCAGAATTGGATAAAAAATCAATAACGCCAAAATCATCCTGTAGCGAAGGAAAACCCTCCATCTCAAGAGTTTTTATGAAAAGAGTAAATGTTCTTGCATTGCTTGGTATAAATACAGAGAAATCATCATATTTTTTACCTATGTACGAATATCTGCTTCCGGGAGTGATTTTAATTTTTGCAATCAACGGTATGCTGTCCGAGACGATGGCACTGGAAGAATTCAACATAACATCATACTTTCCGTTCCTTTTTGTAAAATCAAAACTATCCCCCCTGTCAAGAGTTATATTAATGGATTCATTTTCAAAATAATAAACGCTGTCATTTCTTTCTGACCTGATAAAACCTGAATTCATATCATTCCCGGTAAGATTAATAAAGCTTTCCCCGAGATTTTCAAAAACGTATGCGTAATCTTCAGTAGTTGTATTCCCCACCAAAAATTTTTCGGCATACCTCATGGAAATAATCCCTTCTTTTTCACTAAAATTATGGCTATTGATCACTTTATAGTTCTCAGTTGTTATCAAATCTCCCTGCATAGTCTTAAGCCCATCTGAAATATTTATCCTTCTTGTATTAGTAAAAACATTATTATCAATATTTACATTATTAGAAGAATCAAGAGAAAGGCTTGACAAATAATTTAGTGAATCCAAGTCAATTGAAGTATTCTCCATTATCAAAAAACCGTCTAATATTGATATGTTAGAGCCGATTTCGTAATCTAAACTTTCTATATCATATCCTTTTCTCTGCAGTAATTCAAGAACAAGCTGCGGCTCCATTTCCCCCAAACCAAGAGTTACTTCCTCATTAAATAAATAAGATTCTGCTGCATTAAGCCTCTCACTCCAGCTAAGCCCTCTCATAAATTCTGTAACATCACCAAACCTGTAATTTTCCCAGAAATTATCCATATTCTCCTGCGTGTTGATGGCCTGGAAAAATTCTTTAGTAAGCTCCCCATCATAATCAGACAAGCTGCTAAATATTTCTCTTTGGAAAGAAAAAGGTGCACTGTTATAAAAAGTTACAAATTCAGGTGTAGTAATATCAATATACTTCTTATTTGACCCATAGATCAATTCCTCATTATTTATATTATTATAATTAAAAATCATGCCCACAACCTGACCCCTGTCCTCATCATCAAGCCCTTCCAGTTGAGATGAATTACAGCCATAAATATTGCAGTAGTCTGAAATTTCCTGGTGAGTGCAGTTTTCAAGAGTAAAACTTTCAACCCCCTTAAGTTCACAATCCCCAGCAAATACGAACAAAGGCAGGACTACCAAGATTGACATCAGGAATACAATGAGTTTTTTCTCCATTTACACTATCCATGAATTCTTTATTTAAATAATTACCGGGAAAAGCTTTATAAATAACTAAACACCAAAAATAATGAATATGAAGGTTTTAAAAAAATATAAGAAAGATATACTGGCCATTTTCATAGCTGTTATCTTATACATAATTATCTCTAATGCAAGAGGAGTTAGCCAAAATCCTTTTGACAATGAAATTACCCTTGAAATTACAGCAACCATACCAATATTGGCAGGCCTTCTCATCAGTAAAAGAGCAGGATTCAGTGCAGGATTCATAGCACCAATGGTTAGTTTTTTACTCACAAATGAATTGTTTCAAGCAACAATGGCAGTTCCTTATGCTATACTAGGTTATATCGCAGGGGAATTTTCTAACAAAATCCCATCCCCTATTATTGCCCTTCTCATCCTTCCAGCTAATATGCTCGCGTACCTTTTCATAGGGAAAGCCGATGCATGGGCTGCATTTTTATACGAATCATTCATAGGTTTTATAGCAATAATCGTTATTACTAATATTTACAGGATAAGTTTTCAAGATGTCGATAAGTACTAACAAAAAGGTCTGGAAGATCATGGCATTGATTTTTCTAGCTCTTTCTTTACTGTTCCTTTCTTTATTCTACTTTAAAACATTATTCATAACCTTTATACTTGGAGGAGCATTAATACTGGTAATTGAAAGGATGACTAATGATTACAAGGAAAGAATGAAAAAATACAACATTAAAGGAAAATGGGTCACTATAATTGGCTATTTTTTGTTCTTCTTTTGGGCCTTTGTAGTAATATTCGCCATAGGTGCTTCCATATCAGATTTTGGAGAAGTTGTTGAAAAAATCGGTGCAAGGGATGAAACATTCTCAAATTTTTACCAATCCCAGATTGAACCCCGCCTACCTGATATATTCGAAGAAAGACTAATTAATGAAGATCTCGTGAGAAATCTTGAAAGTTGGATAATACATTATCTGACAGTGATTATTTCCAATCTTTCAGTTCTGCTTTTCCACAGTGTGCTTATAATCCCTTTGATGATTAACATGTATTTTAGGAAAAGGAAGGTTCTCGAAGAACAGATTTGTAACCTGGTTCCTGAGCAATTCAGAGATAGCTTCTCAAATGCCTTAAAAGATGTGAGCAAGCAGCTTCACGATTTTTTCGCAGCCAAAGCCATAGAAAGTATCGCGGTCGCTTCAATCTGTTGTCTGGGATTTTATGTTGCAGGGTTAAAAGGCTGGCTTGTGTTAGGGATATTAGTAGGAGTAATGAATATAATACCATACCTAGGACCTATACTTGGCGCTTTGCCACCACTTTTACTGGGTTTTATAGACCAGCCAATAGTTGCCGTTTATGTTTTAATTACAATCATTATTGCTCAGCTAATTGATAACTTTTATCTTATCCCTTTCATGATTACCAGGAAGGTAAGTGTTGACCCTCTATTAGGAATTGTTATAATTTTCGTCTCCGCCCAGCTTTTTGGCCTTATGGGGATGGTTTTTGGAATACCAATTTATCTGGTTTACAAGATTGTCTTAAGGGAAGCTTACAGAAATCTCATAAATATCTATGAAAAAACCCCTACTAAAAAGAAGACTGCTGCTTAAATTAATTTTTCCATAAAAAACCAAATTAATTTTTTCCCGCCAATAATTTTTTTATCCTATGCAGACGGGCTTTACCATCTTTATACAAGTAATTGATGCCATCACCAGACTTCTCTCCTGTAAACATCGCATAAAGGCAGGCAGATGGATGAAGCAGCATTATTCTGCTTCCAGAACCATATCCGGAAAATTCACTGAAAGCACCTGAATTGTCATTGGAAAATCTTGCGTTTGCTGCCGAATATTTTCCTTTGAAAACACCCTTTAAAGCTGCACCAGGACCTGAAAAATCAGCATATACTGCAGAACCCATGCCGGAAAAGATACCCTTATATGCTGAGTTTTTCCCACTAAAAATCCCTTCATATCCTGACCTGGCACCGCTTAAAACAGCGTAGGCAGCAGAACAATCTCCCGAAAATAATGCCTTGTACCCTGAGCTTAAACCAGAAAATTCAGCACCAAGGGCTGAAAAATTTCCTGAAAAAATTGCACCATATGCCGAGTTAACTCCTAAAAAAAAAGCACCCGACGCAGTATGATTACCAGAAAACTTTGCCTTATAAGCTGAAACGTTTCCTGAAAACTTAATCTTGTAAGCAGAATTATCTTCTGAAAACTCCATGAAAGCACCGCCAAAAGGCAAGTCAAAATCCTTAATGGTACCAGGATCTCTCGTCTCAATTAATGATTGGGCAAGGCCTCCTGAAATAGTCTTTTTTCTGTAGTCCTTCAATGTATCAGTATCAACCTTAAGCAACTTTGCGGCGAGCTTCAAGCCCCTTCGTTTGGTCTCGTCACCATATTTATCACTGTTAATTATCTTTTCAAGCCTTTTATCCAGATCAATTTTCCGCATTTTACCATGAAATAAATTTAGCTATTTAAATATTTAGTTTGTACCTACTCGAAAGTAATGTAATTATCCAATCTTATTGTATTGCATTATATTGAATTTAAAAACCCTTTTTTTCAGGAGACACTACATCAAGGCCAGCATTAGGGCCAGGAAAAATGGAATCTTTACCGGCGTTTTTACCAATAAAAGATGCAAGGAAGCCAGCATTTGGACCTGAAAATTCCGAAAAATACCCTGAATAAGCACCAGAAAACCTGGCGAGCATTCCTGCAAAATTTCCACTGAATTCAGATTTTGTTCCTGAATTTCTCCCTGAGAAAACAGAAGCTAACCCGCTATGACTACCTGAAAAATTGCAGTAAGCAGCTGCTTTTGTACCTGAAAAAACTGAACTGAATCCAGAATAATATCCACTGAAAACTGCACAATTTGTCACTAGTGCTCCTGAAAAAAGGGCTCCAAATCCTGAATATTTTCCTGAAAATATTGCACCATAAGCTGATTTTTTTCCTGAAAAATGAGCATTTAAAGCAGTACGTTCTCCCGAAAATGAAGCTTTATAAGCTGCCATTTTTCCTGAGAAAATATAGTCACAAGCACTTCTCTCTTCCGAGAAATCACAAAAAGCTCCCCCATAAGGAAGATCAAACGTATCTATTGAACCAGATTCCCTGGTTTCTATTATTGATTGAGCAAGACCTCCTGAAATAGTTTTCTTCCTGTATTCTTTTAATGTATCTGAGTCAACCTTAAGCAACTTTGCAGC
>CAYOOQ010000072.1:0-3811 GCA_964405675.1 uncultured Methanosarcinales archaeon
TGTTCCAGATTGATGTAAGAAATATATCTTCTCAAGCTTATCACCAAATATTTCCAAAAGCTTTAAATATTACTCAGCAGAAGATTTAAGCATGGCATATGCAAAAGAGGTTTTTAATTTAAGGGAGTATAGTTTGAGCTGTTTGCAGGAGAATATTGAAACTGTTGTTTATGCGATGATGTGCTTTTTGGTTTCTTTTCTGGTTGCTCATCCTCAGCTTCTGGTGGGTACTCTCGTTAACGGAGCATTAATCCTGGGAGCCCTTAATGTAAGAGCTTATAGGCTTTTGCCGATAATTGTTATGCCTTCTCTTGGTGTCCTGGCTGCAGGCCTCATATTCGGGCCTTTAACAGTGTTTCTGGTTTATATGATACCATTTATATGGGCTGGGAATCTTATCATAGTTTATGCGTTTAAGTATCTTTATTTGAGCAAAAGGATTAGTAGGTGGTTGACACTTGTGGCAGGGGCATTGGCAAAGTCCGGATTCCTGTTTTTTTCAGCACTGACCCTTTTTGCTCTTGATATTGTCCCAGTGCAATTGCTGATTGCTATGGGTCCTGTGCAGCTTCTTACAGCCGTTTCGGGAGGGATTGTTGCTTTTGCCGCTCAATATATTAAGGGAAGGGTACAGAAAACTTAGGATTTTTTATTTTATTCTTATTTTTTAATGTTCGTAAATAGCTCTATTTTATGCATCTTCAGGTCTTTTTGAAAATTAAAAATGGCATAATTTGGCAAAACATTTAAATACAGATAGTTCCCCCAAGTGTTACTTATAGGATTTTAAGTGATAATATGGGAAGAATAAAGACGCAATTGTCCAAGAGAATAACTCTGGAGCTATACAAGAAGCACAGCGATAAGTTTAGTAAAGAGTTTGAGAAGAACAAAGCAGTGGTTAAAAGTCTCTCCAGCCTGACTTCAAAAAAGCAGGCTAATGTTGTTGCAGGGTATATTACCAGGCTAAGCAAGGGAGAGAAGAAGATCTTGATGTAGGGTCTCAATTAATCAAAGGGGGGATATAAATGACACAAGATAACATGATTTTTGTTGGCAACAAGCCATTTATGAACTATGTGACAAGCGTAGTGATGCAGTTTACAACGAAGAATGCTGAAAGCGTTGTTGTGAAGGCAAGGGGAAAGTTCATATCAAGAGCTGTGGATGTTGCTGAGGTTGCTGCAAAGAGGTTTCTCAAGGAACAGGTTAAGATTGATGACATTACTATAGATTCAGAGGAATTCGAGAATAAGGAAGGTAGGCAGGTAAGAGTAAGTACTATTGAAATAACGCTTGCTAAAGGATGATATTATGGGGATTTTATATGTTTTTACGGTTTTGATCCTGGCTGGAGCAGGAATTTTTGCTTATTTTAAGTATCTTAAGAAAGAAGAGCCAGGAGAATATATTTGGGTAGGAAAAGGGGAGAACCCTTTGAAAAACATGAGATAATTTCTTTATTTTTTATTTCAATTATCCGATTAAGGATTAGGAATGAAACTATCATTTGTTTCTTTTATTTATCAAAAAGTTTAAATAGTAGTTGTAATTTGAAAATAGCAAAAGTTTTTTACGACTGTTTAATGAGGTGTTAATCTATGAGGGGGTTTAAGTTAATAGCATTGATGTTGGTGCTTTTATCTGTAGTTTTGAGCGGGTGCAGTTTGTTTATTTCAGAGCAGCCAGGTTCAGATCAGGTTTGTATTCCAAAAGCGGAATTGGATGAGCTTGGTCTGACGGTGGATGATTTCATGGCAAAGCTTGCTGCTGAATATGGAATAAACGAAACTGTTGAGTCTCCAGAAAACGAGACCGTTGACGAGGAAGAAGAGATTCCTGTTGACGAGACTGACGTGAATGAAACTACTGATGATGAAGAAACCGACGAGGAAGAAATTCCTGTAAGGACGTTTACAGCAGGAGATTTAGTTAAGCTGACTCCTGAATCCGCATCAGATGACCTGACTTATGAATTCAGCAGTCCTTTGGATGCCAACGGCGAATGGCAGACAACAGAGGAGGATGCTGGTGAGTACATTGTTAATGTCACAGCAACTAATGTGGCTGGTGCGTCATTGACAAGGCAGGTTAAGATTGTTGTTGAAGCGGCTAACATGCCACCAGTGATTGAGGCTGGAGATGTTACTGTTGAGGCGGGTGAGACTGTTGAGCTTGAGCCTGAAGTTACTGATCCGGATGGTGATGAGGTTACTGTTACATACAGTGGCTGGATGACTTCAAATACAAGGGAAACAACTGATGAAGATGTGGGTGAGCATGTGGTCACAATCACAGCTACTGATGGTATTGCTACTGTCAGCGAGAATATAACTGTGACTGTTCAGGAGAGGAGTGTTCCACCTGAAATTGAGCCAATCTCAACAATGACTGTTACTGAAGGAGACCTTGTGCAGGTTGATGCGGTTGCTACACATCCAAGGGATGATGAAATTGAATTTTCATACAGTGTTCCTCTGGATGCTAGTGGTGAATGGCAGACTGAGCAAGGGGATGCAGGAACTTATAGTGCCACTGTGACGGCTACTGTTGGTGAGATGATTGCTGAAGAAACCTTTACAATTGTTGTTGAGCCTGCGAACAGGCCGCCTGTAATTGAGCATGATGATGAAGTTGTTGTGTATGTTACCGAAGGAGAAAGCAAGATTGTTGAGCTTGAGCCTGAAGTGACTGATCCTGACGGTGATGAAGTTACTGTAACTTACAGCGGATGGATGGATAGCGCAACAAAAGAAATCACAAGTGATGATGAAGGTGAGCATGTTGTTACAATTGAAGCGACAGATGGAATGGCTGTAGTAACTAAAGATGTTGTTGTAATTGTTGAAGTTGCTACTCCACCACAGTTTGATTTGTAACAAAATTAATAAATAGTTTATTTTTTCTTTCTTTTTATGAGTTATTTACCATTTGAAAAGATGAAAAGACAGGTTCTTGTAAGGCTTGAGTCGGAGACAAGCTCAAAGTTTGGTTGCAGCCCTGAAGAAAGGGATGCGGAAAAGATTCTGCAGTATGGTGTTATTAATGTTGATAAGCCATCCGGCCCTACATCACATGAGGTGAGCGCTTATGTGCAAAAGATTCTTGCCATAAAAAAATCAGGGCATTCAGGAACTCTTGACCCTAAAGTTACTGGAGTTTTACCGGTTGCTGTGGGTAGGGCTACTAGGATAGTTGAATTGCTCCTTACTTCAGGAAAGGAATATGTTGCTATTATGCATCTCCATTCGGAGGTTGATGAGGATAAGATAAGGAAGGCTTGCGGTTCATTTGTTGGAAAAATCAAACAGCTTCCTCCTATCAAATCCAGCGTAAAAAGACGGGAGAGGTACAGGAAGATCTATTACTTAGATATATTGGAAATCCAGGGTCAGGATGTGTTGATGAGGGTTGGGACGCAGGCCGGAACTTACATACGAAAACTTTTGCATGACATAGGTAAATCCATCGGGGTTGGCAGCCATATGGCTGAGTTGAGGAGAACTAAGGCAGGGCCTTTTGATGAGAGCACTCTTGTTACTTTGCAGGATCTTGCAGATGCTTATCATTACTGGAAACAGGATAATAATGAGGAGCATCTTAAGAAAGTAATACAACCGGTTGAAAGTGCTGTTGAGCATCTCCCTAAGGTATGGGTGATTGATACTGCTGTAGATACTATATGCCATGGTGCAGGGCTTAAGGTACCTGGAATATCTAAGGTTGAATCAGACATTCAGGTTGGTGAGAAGGTTGCGGTAATGACTTTGAAAAATGAGCTTGTGGCGGTAGGGGATGCCAGGATGATATC
>CAYOOQ010000072.1:3911-6360 GCA_964405675.1 uncultured Methanosarcinales archaeon
GGGTCTGACATGAAGGTTTCTCTCCTGATGTCTTCTATGACATAGTATGTCTGCCTGCTTTTTATCTTAAATTTTTCTTCAAGGTTTTCTGTGAATTCTTCCATTTCTTTCAGGTTTTTGAATATTACTTCAATTAAATAATCATAGCCATTGTTAATCTTACTTATGGTGTTTATGTTTTGGTTTTTTTCAAGGAATTCTTTCAATTTAATCCTTTCGTCTTTTTTGGCTTTCAATGTCATTATTGCTTTTGTCCCGAAGCCTATGCTGGCGAAGTCAATAAGTGTAGTGTGTTTTTTAATTATTTCTCCTTGATGGGATTTCATCTTGTCAAATATTGTTGATATTGGCATTCCCACTTTTTTGCTTATGTTCGTTAAGGTTTCCCTTCCATTAGCTCTCAGGTTGGCTATCAAGAGCAAGTCTTTTATTTTCATTATAAACACCCCCAATGTTTTTTGTTTTGGAGTAATTATGGGAGGGATTATTTTTATTAACATTTGTTGCGGCTTTATTGTAAAATTTGCTTATTTTACGCAATATTTTTGGCCGGTGGTCCTTTTTTAATCAAATAAAAGAAGAAGTTTCGAAAGTTTTTTTGAAAATACGTTTATTTTTTTTGCTTTCCGCTAACGTAGAGGTGAGGTTTTTTATCTTCAAGCTCAATTTTTTCAAGGTTGTTTATTATCAGATCGTTTCCCGCCAGAAGATAATTCAGGTCAACACCCTTAATCACTATCTTGTGCATTCCTTCGTATTCGAATTTCTTTTTTGGGACTTCTGCTGTCTTGTGTGGATCGTTTATGTCGAAAAGTGCAACGAAGCAAGGGTAAACATCATCATCCTTGTTTTCTCTTTTCATCCTTCCAATAATCACGCTTTTTGTTTCATACTCCATTTTGATTACCTTTCCTCTCTATAGGCTTGTGAATACAATCTTTATATTTAAATATATTGGATTTTTGTAATACTGTTTTTTTTGAAGCTGATTAGAAAATACAAATAAAAAAGAAAAAAAATGTGCAAAAAAAATATGCACACTTCAAGATAGCCTACAGAGAATTATATTGTCCTTGTTTATAAATATACTTTCTTATTTCTTATGTTTAGTTGTTTTTTAAGGGCTTTAAAACTTTAGGAAACTTTATAAAAACTTCTGTAAGTTCAAGAAGCTTTATTTGGTCTTTTTTTTATTATTAAAGCTCTTTAAGGCTTTTTTGTAAAAACAAACTTATTTAAATGAGAAAATTACCTCTTTCTTATCATGGGTTTACCTAAATATCTGGTGTTAATTTTTATAGGTATGTTCTTGTTTGCAGGGCTGGTAAGCGGAGCTACGTTGAGGGGAAATGTGTATAACTCAAGTCTTGATAAGATAAGCAATGTGGTTATTGTCGTTGATTCTGATCCCGTGCAGCGCTTTGTGGTTAAGGATGGGACTTATGAATTCAGCCTTCCGCCAGGTAGCTATACTCTAAGTGCGAGGACGTTTCTTGAGGAAAATGTATTGGGTGCTGATGTTGATATAACTATAAGAAATGAAGGCACTTTTGTTTCTGATCTGGTGCTTGAAGAAATTAATGAGAGTCATGTTGGTAATGGTGTTAATGATAATCTTGACAATAATGATTCAGAATGGGGTTTCGACCTGAAAAAAGTTCTACAATTCACTGACTTGATTTTGGTTGCTTTTTTTGTTCTGGTGGTGTTTTTTCTAGTATGGAAATTTGTTTTGAGTAAGCGATTTTCAAGGAAAGAAAGTGGAGATAAAATTAACGTCAAGGTTATTGGAGGTAATAGTAATGATAAAGGAAATTATGATGCTTCTTCCGATGATGCTTCTTTTGGTTATGTTTATTCCGCTGATACTTCCTCTGATGATACTTCTTCGGATGGCGCTTCTTATGCTGATGTTTCTTCATCATCATCATCTTCTACTACTACTGCTTCATCTTTTGGAGAAAATGAATCGGGTGAGAAAAAAATTTTTTCTGAGTCTTCAGCCGAAGATGATTTGGATGAATATGGCTTGAAGCTTCTTAATATAGTAAGGGAGGAGAGAAGAATTACTCAAAAGGAGCTCAGGCAGAAATTTGACCTTTCTGAATCCAAAATTTCTTTGATCATAACTGAGTTGCAAAATAAGAATTATGTAAGGAGAGTAAAGCAGGGAAGGGGAAACGTTATTATATTGAATAAGGGAGTGAAATCAGGTGATGGTTCTAAAGATAGCGTGGGTAAGAAAAGTTTGTCGGATGATTAGTTGCATTATTTAGAATGAGGTTTTTAGAATTTGGTTTTTATTGGGAGCAACTTTCATAATAACCTCTGGTTTTTGTTATGTTTTCAAAAAAAAGGGCGTATGATTAAGGTTTATGAAATTTCAGAATCTGGGTTTGGAGTTAATAGCGAAAGGTTTATAAATCTCTCACCTTTCTGAATTTTAGAT
>CAYOOQ010000073.1:0-6318 GCA_964405675.1 uncultured Methanosarcinales archaeon
AAGCCTTCAATTTATACTTGCACCAAGGGTTGAAAACGATTAATTTTTGTTTTTTATTATTCAGATTTTTTGTATTAACTATTATTAATTTTTCTTTGATAAGTCTTTTTTTAGAAACTAAAAATTTTATTTAATTATGATTATTGATTTCTTTTAATTGAATACCACAATGGGAGCAAAAATTATCGTGGATTTTCAGCCTGTTTCCGCATTTTTTGCAAAAAAACATGTGCTGCTGTGGGTTTTGTTGCTTGTGGTGTTGATTGTTGTTTTTGGTGTTGTGGTTAGCGTGGTTTTGGTGTGTTTTGTTTTTTTTTGTTATTTTAATTATGATTTTTCCTGAGCCGTACAGGAAGAAAGCTATTCCCACAAAAATGAATGGGATTAATAGGTCCTGGTTTAGGAGGGATATAACTGATACTACTGTCCCTACTAGTATAAACCAAAAACCATGTATACTTGCCATTGATTATCTCTCACTTTTTTTTATTGGCTCAATTTTTGTTTTTCCGTACATATATGGATGTAGGGCTTTAGGTATATCAACTGAGCCGTCTTTATTCTGGAAGTTTTCAAGTATTGCCACCATTGCCCTTGAAGTAGCTATTACTGTGTTGTTGAGTGTATGGGCGAAATATCTTTCACCGCCTTTTTCGATTTTTATGTTTAGCCTTCTTGCTTGGGCCTCTTCCATATTTGTAAGGGATGTTATTTCGAAGTATTTCTGTTGTCTTGGTGACCAGGCTTCAAGGTCAGCTGATTTTGCTTTCAAATCTCCTAGGTCTCCTGAACAGCACTCCAGTTCACGTATGGGTATTTCAAGTTGCTGGAATACTTTTTTTGAGAGTTTCATCATCTCATCATAATATTTGTAGCTTTCTTCAGGCTCACAGATTACTATCATCTCCTGTTTGTGGAACTGGTGCGTCCTGAATAAGCCTTTCTCGTCTATACCGTGGCTGCCTATCTCTTTTCTGAAGCAGGCACTGTACCCAGTTATTTTTACGGGAAGATCCTTTTTGGTAAGTGTTTTATCGATGAACATTCCTATTAAGGGATGTTCGGAGGTTGCTATGAGATAGAGGTCTTCATCTTCAACTTTGTAGGACATTTCTTCTATCTCTTCATTTGAATAAACTCCTTGTAGTATGTTTTTTCTTATCATCAAGGGGGGCTCAGTGTATTCAAAACCCTGCTTTACCATGTAATCTCTTGAGAAATTTATGAGGGCCATATTAAGGAGAGCAAGATCTCCTTTCAGGAAATAAAATCCTTTTCCTGATGTGTCAGCGGAAGTTTCAAAATCAGCAATGCCTAATTCCTCTGCAAGTTCTACATGGCTTTTGATTTCAAAATCAAATTCCTTCGGCTGACCTATTTTTTCCCTTTCTACATTCTCAGAGTCGTCTTTCCCTATGGGAACTGAATGATGGATAATGTTTGGTATGATGAATAAGATTTCCTTTATTCCTGCTTCAAGTGTTTCTATTTTTTCATCAAGACCTTTTATTTCAGAAGGTATTTTTTTTGCTTCGTTTAGTAGTTCTGTAGCATCAGTGTTGTTTTTTTTTGCTTCGTTTATTGATTTGCTTATTTCGTTTCTTCTTTGCCTCAGTTTTTGTGATTCTGTCATTAAGAGACGTTTTTCTTCATCTTTTTTCAATAGCTCGTCCACAAGCTCTACTTTGTCGTATTGGTATTTTTTCTTTATGTTTTCTTTTACTTTTTCTGGATTTTCCCTTATGAATTTTATGTCGAGCATTTTATCACCTTTGGCCAGATGAAGCAATTCTAATATTTAAATTTGCTTATTTCACAAGTTTTTTGTATGCTATTGTTTTTGATAAAAACAATTATTTTTTTGTACTAGAAGAAGGGTACTTTCGTGTTGAATTTTTATCGTTTTTTGATGTTTGATTTTCGTTTGTTTTTAAGAAAAAAGTTTGTTGTTTTTTATAGTATCTGTTCTTTTATTTAGCTGTTAATCAATACTTGTATGTCTTCTGAGTTTTTGATTGCGTTTGCTATAATTTTTCCAATCTTATTGTCTTTTTTTATTTTAACCATACCTTTTTTTGATACTTGTGCTGATACAAGGATGTCTCCTCCTAAAGTTATTGAGGTTTGTTTGTTTATATGCTCTGGATCTACTTCGAAAACAATATTTTTTGAGGTAGTTTTTGCATTGAAAGGTATTGAATTACTAGGATTTTCTCTGATTTCGTCTGTGCTGCATACATCAATTCCCATTCCAATGGTTTTTTCAACCTCCTGTATGTTTGTTCCCTGCTTTCCTATTATGTTTGATATCTTATTTTCAGGAACATAAATCCTGCATTTGTTTTGTGACAGTATCTCTACTTTTTTTACGTGGTATTTTCTTAATTCTCTTTCAATTTCAGATTTGGCAAGCTTTTCGATGGGTTTTTCTTCATTCTCTCCAGAAACCGGAAGGACAACTGTCTGTTCCCCGTATGTATATATTTCATATTCGGGTTTTTTTGTTTCAAAGTCTATTACGTTTACAACAGGTCTTGCAAGGTCTGATTCGGTCATGCCTGCCGGAACCTTTACTGTCATCTCAAGACTGAGGATTTTATTAATCTCTCCATTTTTGATGTAGATAACAGTATCAATTACTTGGGGGATTATGCCAAGCTCAATCCTCCCCAGGAATCTTTGTATTGAATCTATTGCTGCAGTTGCGTGTACAACTCCTATAAAACCTATGCCTGCCAGCCTTAGGTCAGAAAATAACATGAAGTCTTCTGTATTCCTTACTTCATCAAATATGCTGTAGTCGGGTCGGGAAAGCAAAAGGATGTCGTGTATTTCCTGATTGCTTCCGTGGGATAGAGAGTATTGTGCAATTTTTTTTGGTAGTACTAAATCCCTGGGTGCCTCTACGGTTTTTACAATCTTGTTGTTTTCAGCGTAATATTCCGCAAGGGCTGCTGCGAAAGTTGTTTTTCCCATTCCGGGGGAACCTGAAATAAGTATCCCTTCTGCTTTTTCATCCAGCCTGTTTTTTAAATTTTGGCTGATTTCATAATCTTCCAGTTTCAGTTTTTTTACGGGCCTTACGGCTGTTATTTCCCAGCCGTCTGAAAAGGGAGGCTTGGTTATTACTATGCGTAATTTGTCCAGTTGTATTATTGTTGAGCCGGGCCTTTCAATTTCTATGAATCCTTTTTCTTTTATACTTGCTTCCTCAACTAATTCTCTGGTGATTTCCTGTATTTCTGTCTTGGTGAGGTCTTTTTCTGTTATCTCTTTGAATTTCCAGCCTCCAGGAACACCTATTTTTGCGTATGGCGGAACTTCCTCTTTCAAATGCACAGACATTGTGTTTTCATCAAAGAATTTTTCCAACTGTAATACGTTGGTGCTTTCGTCAATTTCCTGGAGCAGGACTTTTGTGTTTTTTGCTTCGGCAAGCTTTGCCTGAGTTTTATTTGAGGTGTACAAAGTTTCTCCCTCTTCATAAGCTATGTTTCTAACAATCCTGTCAGTTTCCTGTCTGCTCATGAAATTTATTTCGTTTTGCGTTGGTGTTTTTCCGATGAATTCAATTGAAAAATTGTATTTTTCTTTCCATGAATTAAGTCTTTCTATCTCCTGGAGAGCGATTGATGCTAATGTGTTGTTTTCCAGAGCCAGCTTTTCGATGTAAGAAAGAAGGTATTCGCTTATAATTATTTTTTCGGGATTAATCTCATGTATTTTTTTGCTGATGAATTCTTCAGTTAGTATGCTGAAATCAGGTATTATTTTCATATTCCGCTAGAAATTGGTTTGTTTTATAAATGTTTTGAGTGTTATTCCTCGTTTTTCTGTTTTCTTTTTTTATATTCTTCTTCAAATTCTTTAAATCTTTTTTTTGTTTTTTTTTTAATTTTTTTTAATTCTTCGTCTGAAATTTTTGATTTTTTTCTTTTCTTTTTCTTTCCTTCTGTTTCTTTTTTCTCTTCTTCTACTTTTGGTAAGTCTGCTTCTTCATTTTCTTCATTTTTATTTTCATTTTCTCCAGATTCTTCATCTAATTCTTCTTCTTTTTTTTCGTAGTTGTTGTCTTGAAATATGTTTTCATATTCCTGAATGGATTTTGATGGCCCCATTATTATCCTTTTGATTATTAAAAATACTATGAAGCTTCCTATTATTACGAAAAACATTTCTCTTGTATTGTTTTTGATGTCTTCCTGAACTCTATTGGCAAACATTACGCTTCTCTGGGCAATTGTAAGATTAGTAACCTTTATTGTGGCTGTTTTTTTTTCAACGTAATTCCTGTTTCTTTCATCTGTGTATGTTACGGTGAAATTGACAATGTTTTCTCTTGAGGTTAATACATGCCTGCCCACATTTACTACATACTTATTTTGTTCTTCAATATTTTCCTGTTTCCATTTTTGGGAAATGCCCCCACCAGAAATTGATGCGGTGATATTTTTTATGGGCGCCTGGTTTTTTCTTGTAACAATAAAGTGGGCGCTGAAGTTTTTTCCAAAAGTTATATTTTCAGGTGCTTTTACTTCTGTTATTTCCAGTTTTGGTCTTTCGAAAGAGCTTATGAAAATTGTTTGTTTTTTAAGCAATTCCTGGTGGGTGAATGATGCTTCCAGTCTTTTTGAACCCGTGCTTAAGATTGGGTGGTAGAAGGTTATGTTTTTTTTTTCAGATATGCCCATGTCAATGTAAGCACAATCATTTTGAAGGCATACTTTTGAATTTCTTAGCATTACGTTTCCTGTATTTTTAATATTGCAGATTATTCGGGCGTTGTCAGTTAGCAGAAAGTTTTTTTTGTTGGGTTCGCACGTGAATGTTACATTCTTTGAATAATCTTTTTTTGATGCTTTTTCCATCTCTTCTATGTATTTTCTTATTTCTTCGAGGGAATAATGTGGGTAATTCTTTGAACAGCTGAATCTTGCAGTGTCTGTTGCATTTCTTTTTGTTTTTGTGTCTATCCTGAAACTGTATGCATATCCTTCTTCCATGTTTTCATCTGTTTTCATTATAAGGTAAAGGCTTTGTATAGATGATGGTTCCATTAGGATGAAATGCCTGTGCCCTTCAAATATTTCTATTTCAGAAGTTTTTGAAACCATTAATTGGGTAGGAACATAAAAATTGTGGGGGTTGTTTATGTTTATTTTTAAGATGTTGTATGAGCCGCAGCTTGTTTCAGGGTTTAATATGCTTGTGTCTATGCTCAGTAAAGGTTTTACGGGTTTGGCTATTCCGATAATGTCCATATTGAAGCTGAGGGGGTTGGTTTTTACTTCAGCGTTTTTAACATTCCATTCATAGAAGACGCTTGCAGATTCTGAATCATGATGTTCCGTTAATTTTATATGAGTTGGTCCTACGTAGCCCATTTCACCGTATGTTACATCAAACGGGATCCATCCGTGTTCCGGAAAATATATTTCTGCCCATGCATGCGGATTCCAATTTTCAGGAAATGTCGGGTCGTTTGTGTAAGCATAGCCTGAAATGAACTTAGCCGGTATTCCAATTGATCTGGCCATCGCAATGAATAAATTGGTGAATTCTCCGCAAACCCCTATCTTATTATCAAGGACCCAGCTGGCTTTTTGGTTTTGCCCTTCTGTTTCTTCAGAGATTAGATATTCGATATTTTTGTTTACCCTTTCTCCCAGTTTATGGGCAACCTTGTAGAGGTCGTCTTCACCCTCAGCCAAGGAATTAGCAATGTTTTTTATGTCTTCGTTAATATCGATTGTTCCTGTTGGAGAAAGGTATTTTGATTTCGAATTGTTTATGTTTTCTATGGGGAATGGTTCTTTTGAATCAATCTTTTGAAAATTATTTTTTTTGTTTATGTTAGCCTCTAATTTGTAAGCCAACCTTGTTGTCTTTATATCTTCCCATTGAAATTTTTTTCGACCATTGTCTTTTATGGCCTCAGGGTTAGTGTTTAATGTTGTGATTTGTTGGTTATTGGTTTCCATAGGGACATAAGAAAGATAAACGTTCATTATTTGTATTAAATGGTCTTGGTTTTCAGGAATTATGTCTATTGTGTTTTCTATTTTTAAAGATAGGTTGAGTTCTTCTGACAGGTATATTTTATTTGAGTGATCTGCATTATTTCCGTAAACTGTCTGGATAAACAGGATAGAAAGGAGAATAAAAATTATGGGTACAAGGCTTTGTCTTTTCATTAGGATTATTTCTTGCTGCCGATTTTATATTTTTTGTGTTTTTATGAGGTTATTTTTTGTGTTTATCAATTTCAAAATTTTTTTTGAAAAAAAATTTGATTTCGTATTTGTTCTTTTTTTGTTT
>CAYOOQ010000074.1:0-6270 GCA_964405675.1 uncultured Methanosarcinales archaeon
GAAATAAAGAAAATTATATTATAGTCGAACAAAGTACATATAATTCCGACAGAAAAAAAGCATTTTGCCGAAAAAATACTATTTGTTTTCAAAATATAGGCAAAAGTGAGAGTTTGTACTGCATCTTTTGTTGTGATTGGCATTTTATTGACACTTTAAATATGCCGGGGAAGAATTTGGGAATTGGGAGAAAGTTAAGGTAAAGTAAAGTGAAGCAAAATCAAGTAACGTGAAGTAAAAATAACAGACAGGTGATTAAGAAACATTCTTGGCGACAGATTCACTGATTTTCAATATGTTTTGCTGTGCCTGAACCCTTTTGAACTCCTCGTCCAAGTAAACCATTACACCGCTTGAAAGATATTTTTTTATGACAGGGACGCCTTTTGCAATAAGATTAGTGACGTAGCAGACCACCAGGTTTTCAGTTAAGCCGGTTTTTCTTGCAATCTGGTAGTACGAGGTTCCCTGCTCGCACATGTAAATGGCCATGAAAACTTCCTGCTCTTTTCTTGTTAAAGAAGACACAACGAACCTGTCGGAATCCGACTGCCCCTTGCTTTGTTGGACGAAAAGTGAGAGTTCATCAAGCCTTTCTTCCATCTTATCGATTTTTGACTCAAGCCTGCAAATCAACTCGTAGTTACTTTGTATTTCATTAGTGTTCTGGTTAAGAGTTTCCCTGTGATCATTTAGCTCCTCCTTAATCTTGGAGAAAGCACCCTTGAGCCCCTGTTTCATGGATTCTATCGTTTTTTCCAATACATTTACCTTCTGCTTTACCTTCACACTTGACACCCCAACACTAACCCCAACTACTGATTTGTTGGAAAGTTCAAATTTAAAAAGTTTTGTGTATTGAAATTTTTATTTTTAGTTAAAAAAAATAAGCTAGTATACAAAAATCAAAACCAGTGAAACAACTTCCTCTTTTTTTTATTGCCGGAGTTTAGCATTGATAACTCCTTATCAAGCTGTTTTTTATCGGGAAATCTTTCTTCTTCTTTTTTAAATTCAGGAGTGTGATGTAGTGTCCTGTTAAAGGAATTTTTGAATTTGAATTTTTTATGTAGCATCTCATGAAACATCACATAATCAAGAAGCCTTGGCCTGCCTTTTAAGACGGGATTGATGGTTATGGTGTCTGTCCCGTAATCGTATGAGCCAAAAATCCTCTTTGAATTCCCTGCCCACCTAAGATTGCTTTCATTTAATAACCCCTTAAAGAATTCCGCATTTATTCTCTCAAATGAATCCCTGAGCTCTGGATCATCCATATTCTTTGGTATGGTGGAATGAACATTTTTCAGGAAGCCATGATAGAAATTCATGTTGATGGTGTTTTTTTTAACCTTGAATAATTTGCATAAAAGCACTTGTAAAAGCCCCAGCTGTATATCCTCATCGACATTTTTCCATTCCCTGCTGAGACTAAAAGTTATGTTTCTGCCCCTCATCCTGACATTAGCATTGTAACCCTTGAATTTACCGGAATAAACCACATTAAAACTGTAAGAAGTCTCTTGTACATCATATAATTCAAGATAAGCTTTTAACCCCAACATGAAAGATTTCAAAAAATCAAATATTTAAATATTTTAGGATTCAGAAGCATCGTACCGAAGCATTGCCGCAATCTTGCCTATATCCCTCAACTGGATGCCTTCTCTTGTCTCTGAGCTTATTATCTTGACAACTGCGCCGGTTGTTGCTGCCTGCTCCTCCAGCGCCTCGATTGTTTTTGAATCCATCTCCTCGGAAACAAGAACTGATTCCACAGCACCTATATCCAAGAGCCTTTTTATCTCATCAAGACCGTAAGCAACTGTACCTGGATTTTTTGCCAGAGCCTCAAAAAATTTACCCATAATCTTTTTCTCTTCAACGATTTCTTCCTGGCCTAATATGTCATCGGACAGCTCAACCAGCTCCTGGACACCAAAATCACCGGTATATGATATATCCTTAATGCCTATTACCTTATTTTTTAGCTCGGTTGGGACGTAATTCCCTTCTATAAATTCATATTTCGTAGGGCCAGGCCCTCCAACTATTATCCCTTTAAGGCCTTCTTTCCCCAGAAATTCGTCTTTTACCACTTCGGCAGTCTTTTTGTAAAAGTCCTTTGCAGCATCTTCCCTTATTCTTCCGTAACGGGCTGCAGACTGTCCACCGGCTTTGGTTTTACCGGGAACATTTGATGAAAGGGAGCTGAGCCTTGTTATGGATTTCCCCTTTAGTATAGCAACATCAGCCTCTCTCCTGTCCAATACAATCAGGCCGTATATATTCTTGTCGTCCAGCATTTCCCGCAGGAGATCAAGGGCAAACAGCTTATCACATCGATAAATCCTTGTGTTAAGGGGCTCAGGCGGCTCTATGCTCCATACTTTTACATCAGATTGCCCTTCCTTTTCCGCAACATTACCTGAGAAAAGTGCCAGCCCATTTTCAGGGGTCTTTGGGTAGAGCTTTATGTGCTGAATCATCTTTTCAAGGGCATCAATTACATTTTTCCTTGTGCCTGGTGACTTTATGTTTGTTGCAGTTCCCTGCTCATCACTTAGATGCGTGGCTATTTTGTTTATATCATACCCGCTGGGTATGTAAACTGATACGAGCTCAGTATGCCTCCCTCTATGCTGCTCCAGCTCTTTGATTATGGATTTTAATTCATATTTTTGCTTAGTGTTTAAAGTCATGTGGTAATTTGAATTTTGAACCAATTTATAAATCTTATTGCAGTTTACACCTGATTTTTGGAAGGATGATGCCACCCAAAAGATTTATAAATAGAACCAAAATCCTAAATCCAAATAAAAAGGGGCTATGGGGTAGTTTGGCTATCCTTTCCGGTTTGGGGCCGGATGACCTCGGTTCAAATCCGAGTAGCCCCATTTTTATATGAGCAATATAACAAAAATAATAAGAGGAATTATCACAAAATGAAATCAGGAAAACATTCCAAGGCTGTTAAAAGGTTCGGACCCAGGTACGGTAAAAGAACCAGAGAAAGGTTATCAAAGGTTGAAACAGTATCAAAAGCAACCCACAAGTGCCCATATTGCAATTATGTTGCCGTGAAAAAGATTGCTAACGGTATTTTCTCATGCAATAAGTGCAGTTCTAAGTTCACTGGAAAGGCTTATTCACCAGTAGTCAAAAAGGTTTCAAAGCAAAAGGTTCAGAAGGAAGTGAAGTTTGAAGATGAGCTTTTTACAAAGAAAGAACCTAAAAAAGGTGAAGAAGAAAAGCTGGCTCAGGAAGCCAGAGAAACTGTAAAATCCTTTGAAAAAGGGGATGTTGCAGAGGAAGATCAAGAACAGGATTACCAGGAGTAATCACAGGTGCTAAAAATGGTAGAATATAAATGCTTTAGTTGTTCTAAGATGGTCTCAACAGACTATTTGAGGAAAAGAATCAGGTGTCCGTACTGCGGCAGTAAGATGCTTTTCAAGGAAAGGACAACACTTACACACGTTAAGGCAAGATGAAATATTCCCTTCACATTGATATTGGCTGCGAAAAGGAAAACATTGAAAAATTGCTTAAGGCAGACATAAGGGAAGAAGCCAATGGCAGTGAAAACGGCAGAAGCAAGATTACACTTCGTAATGATGGTGAAAAATTAAGGGTTGAAATTGCAAGTGCCGATGCGACTGCTCTTCGGGCTTCTGTTAACGGAGTGCTTAAAATTCTCCAGATTTATGAAAAAACAAAAGGGGTTGTAAAATGAATCATGGTAATATGGAAAAACTCCAGATGCTGGAACAAAATCTTCAAACATACAGCCAGCAAAGGCAACAGTACCAGCTCCAGCTTAAGGAAGTTGAGTCTGCAATTTCTGAACTTAAAGAATCCAATGAGCAGTATAAGATCATAGGAAACATAATGGTTAATTCTTCTAAAGAGTCTTTGCAGGAAGATCTGAAAAAGAAAAAGGAAACCTTCGAGCTGAGAGTAAAGAATCTTCAGGCACAAGAAGAAAAACTTAGGAAGAAAGCTAAAGAAATACAAGGGGAGATGATTAAGGAAGGAGGAGGGCATGAAAATGACAACTGATAACCTGAATAGTATTATTGAGGCTCTTGAAGAGCTTAAGGAGGATACTACAGTCCAACGGAATATTAAAAACAAAATTAATGCAATCATTGAAACACTTTCTGAGGAAGAGGACCTGTCAATAAGGATAAATAAAGCGCTTGATGAACTGGATGAAGTATCAAATGATAATAATCTTCATTCTTATACAAGGACGCAGATATGGAACATTGCATCAATGCTTGAAACTCTACAGAATTAAAGAGTTGTGAGGGAGAAGAGTTTTGAGTTGTGAGTTTCGAGTTCTGAGGTGTATTGCCTTTATAAGAACTGGGTTTGTAAGAATTGTGGTTTGAAGAACTGAGTTTGTGAAGAACCAGGTGTCTAAGATTTATGGATTAATGGCGATATTGAGCTCTCAGAACTATTGTCTCAAAACTCAAGACTGACTATCTTTTTTTATTCTGCATACGAAGAAGCCATCTGTGTCGTTGTCCTGGGGCCATAATCTTAATGAGTTGGATACACCTTTGTTGAGTGCCTTGTTTTCAATTTGAGTCACTGGCTCACTGCGGCTTATGTCGACGTTAATGTATTCAGTCTGCGCATCATCATATTTATCCAGCAGAAAGCTGATGACGCCTTCGTTTTCTTCCGGCTCAACTGAGCAGGTTGAATAGACGAGAACGCCTCCGGGTTTGAGATTCTGAAAAGCAGTATCTATAAGCTCTTTTTGGGTGATGCTAAGCCTTTTGACCATGTTAGGGTTCCAAAGCCTGAGTGTCTTGAGACTCTTTCTTATGGTTCCTGTGCCGGAGCATGGCGCATCAAGAAGGATCCTGTCAAATTGAAAGTCCTTAAACTTACGGGCATCCCCCAGAGTCATTACAGTGTTTGCCACACCACACCTTTGTATGTTCAGGGAGAGTGGTTTTGTCCTGTCTCTCTTGTAATCGTTAGCCACAATCAGCCCTTCATTGTTCATGTATTGGGCTATCTGAGTGGTCTTAGGGCCAGGAGATGCGCACATATCAAGAATCATCTCTCCAGGTTTTGGGTCAAGGGCTACAACGGGAAGCATGGCTGAAGCCTCCTGCACAAAAAAGTATCCAAGGCAATGCTCAGTAAGGTTACCCACATCCCTCCTGCCCTCAAAATTCCTGATGAAAAAGCCTTCCCTGCACCAAGGCACCTGCTCCAGCTCCCATGCATTTTCCAGCCTTTGCTTTAGCTCTTCAACATTTATCTTAAGGGTGTTTACTCTTATGGAAGCCCTGGGATATTTAAGGGAGTATTCCTTAAATTTTTCAAAATCAGTAAGTCCGGAAAGCCGGTCAATGAATTTTTCCTTGAACTCAACTTCGATATCTCTCATAAAAACCACAAAATGCCCGTTGCTTTTAATATTTTCTTTTTAGACAGGGTTTTTTGGTTTAGCCCTTTCATTCTAGTATTTCCTTTTCAGGCCTTTTAATTTTTCAGCATCTTCAAGGCTGAAGACATAAGAATTATTTTTAGAATTCCCCAGCTTCAATCCTATGTCATGTTGCTTAGCCAGCCTGTCGATGTGAGTTACAGAAAGCCCTGTAATATTGCTTACATCGTGAGACCTGTATAGGACATTTTCAGCATAATCCCCCAGCATGACTGCCAGAGATCCAACTGTTACAAGCATCTTTGTCCTGTTAGGTGATTCAGCTATGTATTCTTTTATTTTATGATTTTCTGCAAGCTGATAGATTACTGATCTTTGTTGCACGTTTAGTCTTGCCCTGGCCTCATCAACCATGAAAAGCATATCCGGTTTGAAACCGTTGAATTCATAGGAGCCCAGCATCTGCTCTCTTATCTTACCGTAATGGTCTGCGGCCTGCCAGAAGGTATTCCAGTCGTCAGCCGTCGGCCTGGTCACCTCTTCTTCAACATTTTTAACCCCCATCTCTGAGCAGGTGTATAAGAATTTGATGAAATCTGTGTGGCTCTGCAGCAGCTCAGCTTTTTTCACATATGATTTTAGCTGTCTTTTTGAAAAGAATCGTTTATTTTTCCTTTCTATAGGCCGCAAGTACCCTGTGTCAATCTTCCTGTTGAATGCTTTGCGGCTTACACCCAGCATTCTCATTGCAGATTCTTCTTTTACCAAAACATCTAATGTCATCAAAAAGTGGGAACCTGTTCTGTTTTTAAAGTTAACTTTTTCGGGCAAATGGAAGAATGGAGTTTTGAGTT
>CAYOOQ010000075.1:0-2499 GCA_964405675.1 uncultured Methanosarcinales archaeon
CCTTAATGTAGTCCTCTAAGAATTCTTTTTGTCTTCCACAATCAGGGCATCCCCTTTGCTCAAAAAAATGAATGGTGACATCTTCGTAGCTGTGATCATTTTCGGCCTCTCCAATTACAGGAAAGGAAAACATGCTAATAGTTAATAGTAGCAACAATAGTGAATTTACTGTCTTTGGTACACTCTTTTTTTGTTCCATTGTAATTTGTTATAGAATCTGAAACCCTTTATAAATGTTGGTTTCACTTTTTGAAACATACACTTCAAGAAAACAAATCTTTTAACTCATCATCAAGAATAATTAAATTAGTCATGCCGTTTTTTTCACTTCTGATGAATCCTTTGTTAATCAACTGTTTAATTATTCTGGAAGTCTTCACCTTATCAATGCCTGCATCTTTTGAGATTTTGCTTTGATGAGCTTCTCCTGAATTATCTATTAAGACTTTCATGACATTTTTCTCACCATTATCAAGAAAATCAAGCATCCTGTATATTGCTTTTTTTGTATTTTTTTGTTCTTTTAATATATTCTTGTTCAAAAGATAATAAAGCAGGGATCCAACAAACATTCCAAATGAAGAAATTGCAATTATTATAACCCATATCGGGAGATTACACCCACAGGGGCTGTCAAAATTTTCCTTAGTATAAAATGCAGTAAATGATACCACGAATACAAAAAAAGTAGATACTGCCAATACTAACATTAAAGGGTTTATTTCTTTTTTTGCTTTTTTAATCATAGAAATAAAAAATAACAATTTTTTATAAAGTTTTTGAATCATAGTTATAGGAAATCAATTTATTAAATACAAAATTGACTATTTAAGGTTATTTTTTAAGGTCAAGGGATTTTAAAATTTCATAAATTTTTTTATTCGAAATTTGATAATAAACTCTTTTGCCTTCTTTTCTAGACTCCAATATTCCGGATTTCTTAAGATAATCCAATTGTATCGAAGTTGTTGATTGTGTTCTCTTAATATGAGGATAAATTTCACAAACGCATTTCTCGCCATCAAGCAGAAATTTAACAATTTTCAGTCTTGTTTCATCGGCGAGGCCCTTTAAAATCTTCATTTCGTTTTTCATTTTTTAAGCTATGGTCTGTAGTATTATAAAATTTTCAAATTACAAGTTTCAACGGTTGATAAAAATCAAATTTTTCTTAATTCTATACTTTTTGTCCTTTGTTTGACATATTCATCATCTATGAGATGCCGAATTAAATCTTCAGCTTTTGTGAAATCCCTTTTAACATATGCGCATAGCCTGTTATTTTCTATGAAATAATCACTGTGTTTTTTCATGAATCTATCTGCATCTTTTTTTTCATGGACGGGAGGTCCTTCTCTTAGTTTTTCTTGGGCAAGCTCTTCTGGCTTTGTAACAAACCACATGATTGCATATTCTTTTTTATCCCATTCCCACCCCCAATCAATGAGGGAAAACTCATGGAGTTCCAGATGCCTTTTTATATGTTCAAAAACCTTCAGGATCTTGGTGCCAACAACATCCTCTTTACCTTTTAGGGGAGTGGCTTCAATCACAAATAACTCATTCTCATTCTCATCTTTTTTTAGTTTTATGCCATCCACCGTTATTTCTTTTTTTTCAAAAAAATCTTTAGAAGGTTTTTTCAGGAATTCTTTACTCCTCTTCTTAAATATCTCCATGCATTCAACACTCAGGGCGGCAGCAGCATTCCTCAATGGCTGGATTGGGTCTATCACTATCAGTGAATTTATTTTTGATTCATTTATCAATTCCCCTGTTTTATGGTTTTCAATATCGATAATTGTACCCTTTTGCCATTCTGATGAGTTTTTTAGAAGTTCTTCAAATGTCTTATAGTAAGCTACAAGTATATCTATCACATGCCCTGAGAAGCCTTTTATATAGCTTTCAGCCCCATATATTCGTTGGGCTTTACAAAATAGCTTGGTTAAAATTATTTGGTTAGTAAGCTCAGGGTTACTTTTTATATTTTCTTCCATCCACTTAACGTGTAAAGGGCTGCAATCGGTTACATTGAATGCCTCAGATGGTTCAGATATTCTTTTTACTGGTACAAATTCATAATTTATACCTTCAATTTTACCCTGAAAATAGTCCCTCGAGCCATGTACTTTATCAATTCCCTTAAATATTTTCAGTGCCCTTGCGAGATATCCTGAAATTTTCTTGTCTTCATACTCCTTATCAAATCTTATAAAAACATCACAATCAAAGTCTCCTTTAACAAAAGTCCCTTTTGCTGCACTTCCCCCTAGCATTACCTCAGCATTAAGTTTCAGCCTGTTCAATTCATCCTGGAGTTCTTTTAGGACAGCATCCGTTTTTTTAAGGAGCTCTTCATGCTCTTTTTTTGAGACCTTTTTTTCATCAAGAATCTCTGAGTAAATATCCATATTGGCATGATACCGGTTTACTATATAAAACTTATGGGTCGTTTTTTTTAATCCACCGAAGCCATTGAAGAATTAATTATCCGTT
>CAYOOQ010000075.1:2599-6254 GCA_964405675.1 uncultured Methanosarcinales archaeon
CTATATATCTTCTGTTTTTAGTTGCTTATACAAACTATAGCAAAGTATAAGGAGCACTACTGCAAAAGGCAGACCCAGAGAGATAGTTGCAGTTTGTAATGCAACAAGCCCTCCTCCCAAAAGAAGTATTGCTGCTATAGCTCCTTGCAGCAGGGCCCAAAATACCCTCTGTAAAACAGGAGTTTCAGGGCTTCCGCCGGACGTAATCATATCTATCACTAAAGAACCCGAATCTGAAGAAGTAACGAAAAAGGATACTATTACGATTGTTGTTATCAAGCTCACAACAATTGCAAAAGGAAATGGCTCAAAAAAATAGAACAAGGCAGTTGTAATATCTTCTTTTACTGCTTCAAGTATATTGCTTGTTCCTTGCAGATCATGCAGTATGCCGGTTGAGCCAAACGCAGTCAGCCAAAGAAAGCTGAATATGGTGGGAATGAAAAGTACACCTGCTATAAATTCCCTGATGGTTCTTCCCTTTGATATTCTTGCTATAAATATTCCCACATAAGGTGACCAGGCTATCCACCAGCTCCAGTAAAATACAGTCCAACTGCTTTGCCAATTGGATTCCACATATGCCTGGTTCCAAAACGATATGTTTATGAAATTTTGTAAAAAATGTCCAGTGTTTTCTATGAATGATTGAAATATAAAAACAGTGGGGCCGGCAATTATAACAAAAAGCAACAATAGCCCGCCAACGCTTACATTAAAAACACTCAGCCATTTTATCCCTTTGTTTACGCCACTCACCACCGAAGTCATGGCAATCAAAGATATAATTATTATAAGTATTATCTGGATTGTTATGCCATACTCTATCCCAAATAAATGATTCAATCCCCTATTTATCTGCATGGCCCCTAGTCCAAGGGAAGTTGCTACACCAAAAAGTGTACCAAGAACTGCTAAAATATCAATCACATGACCTGGGAATCCATAAACCCTGTTGCCGAAAATAGGATAGAAAATATATCTTATGGAAAGAGGGTATCCTCTTCTATAACCAAAATAAGCCACAGAAAGCCCCACTACTATATAAGTTGCCCATGCATGCAGGCCCCAGTGTAGGAAACTGAAATCCATGGCAGTTTTTGCAGCCTCAACAGTCTCACCTTCCCCGATAGGAGGTTGTGAATAATGCAGCATCGGCTCAGCCACACCATAGAATAGTAGCCCTATACCCATCCCGGCACTAAAAAGCATTGCCAACCACACCATAAAGCTATATTTCGGCTTAGAATCATCTGAAGAAAGCCTGATATTACCATACTTACTGCACATTAAAAAAATCACAAATACTAAAAAAATAGAAACACTCAATATTAAAAACCATCCGAATGTTGAATTTATACTCTCATTAAGAGCAGTTATTCCTTTTTCAAAACTTTCAGTAAATAAAACCCCTATCAAAAGTACTAATATGGTCAATCCTGCTGCCGTAAAAAACACTGGAGGGTTTATTTTTTTTCGCATTCCCCAATAACTACAATGATTCTATTATAAATTTTATTGTCTACTGTCGCGAGACAGAACTTTCAGTATATGATTTTCTATTGAAAAATTAAAATCTGTCCCGTTCTAATTATGTTCATTTTGCAACTTTTTATAATTTTAGTTTTTCAGTTCTTTAATTTTTAATAACTTAAATCTTTGGATTTCAAAATCTTCCAGATAGTTTCAATAAGGAAACTTAGTAATATAAAAGACAATAATGTTTTTATATAATTACTATTTACTAGTGATAATGGTTCCTAAAAAACATCTAATAGATAACACTTTAATTGAGACCGTACTTGAAGCAAGAATTGATGCACTTTGGAAATCATTAAAAGAAAAGGCTGAAGGGAAGCTAAAAAGCAAAGATATGGAAGGAGTAACAGGTAATCTTGACAATAAAGGAGGTCTTTTCGTACCGGGAGGTTTTGTCTATGAAGATAGTGATGGTGAAATCCCCTCTTTGGATCATCATTTTAATACACGCTCAACAACTGAGTTTAGGGATTTTATAATCTCATCAATGAAAATGGACAATGCCACTCTTATCTATCATGAGGGTATATCCAAAGGGATAAATCTTGATAATGGTTTTTACATAAAAGGCGCAAAGGCCATACTCAATTATAAAAAAGGCTCCAATAAAAGGAAAAAAATGCTTAACAAAAGCACTTATACCAGAAAAACATCAAAAGATATAACCAGGACTTATTCTCCCCCTTATATGCTGGAATACGGCTCAAGGACTATTTTGTCCTCTTGTTTAGGTTATTTTCTTCAAAACCCATGGGGTGCATATGAAAGATTTGTGGATGAATATAAGCTTGGGGAAAATGAACAGAAAGCGCTGTTTGAAAGTATGTCTATTTCCCAGTACCCTGTAAAAACCGGCCATGGAAAGGTTTTGGCACCCCCTTCAATCGTTGTCTGCCATGATTCAAGGATCAAAGAAAGGAATATGGTTGGAATGACTAAAATTATTCCACCTGGAAAACCGGGAACTTTTTCAACCATAACAATTGAGCCGGCGTACAAGGATCTTTTAGCAGAATTTGGAAGAAAAAAGAGTTCTTTTTCATCTAATGATATAGTCGCAACCTACAATAATGATAATTATGTAATAGTGATGCGTTCGTATACGGCACCAAGAAATTTTGGCAAGAGGCCTCCCCATAAAAAGACAAGGCTGATACAGCCTGGAAAAGAGCTGGGCATGGACCTTGCGGCAATAACTCAAGAAGCCAGAGACCGTTATGGGGTAAATTAATTAAATAATTGTATTTTACCAATCAAAAATGAAATATCTTGAAAAAGATGAAAAGTTTCCTGTCAAGGATGTAATTGCAATAGATCTTGAATGTGAAAACCAATTGCATCATTACGGGTGCTTCATAAGTCTTATACAGGCCAGTACCGAAACAGAGGATTATGTTATAGATGTTTTAAGTGAAAAAAATCCAAAAACAATTCTTGAAATTCTGGAGGATGAAAAAATCCAGAAGGTTTTCCATGATGTTGATTTTGATTTTAGAATTCTTGATGAACAATTCTCATGCAAGCCAAAAAATATTTTTGATACAAAGCTTGCGGCAGAATTGCTGGGTAAAGAGAAAATAGGTCTTTCAAGCCTTCTTAAAGATTATTTTAATTTAAAGAAACAAAGCAGATTTCAGATGGCAGACTGGACAAAAAGACCTATATCAAAGGAAATGCTTGAATATGCTGTCAATGATACAGCACATTTGCTGAAATTAAAAAATATTTTTGAAAAAGAGCTAAAAGAAAAGCAATTGTGGCAGGAAGCACTTAAGCGTTTTAAGGAGATTGAAAACAAAGATTTTAAGCTTAAAAAGCAAAATTACACAGATATTAAGGGATTTAGGTATCTAGAAAAGAAGGAAAAAGAACAGCTGGAGAATTTATTCAAATTCAGGGATTTTTGGGCAAGGAAATTGGACAGGCCTCCACATTTTATCATGAGCAATAAAAAAATGATTGAATTTGTTAAAAATCCCCCTGAATGGAAAAACGTAAAAGGTGTGCATCCCATAGTAAGGAAGAGAAGTTTTGAGCTTGAAAAAATATTTAATAGATTTTAAATCAACAAAGTTTGTTTCTTATAATTTATTATTTCTGGAAAATATTTATTATT
>CAYOOQ010000076.1:0-6246 GCA_964405675.1 uncultured Methanosarcinales archaeon
AGCCTTATCACAGTGTTGATATGGAGGCGTTTTCACAAAAGACCCCTACTTATAACAGCATGAAACTAAAGGATGCTACGAAAGAATTTCTAAAGGATTATATAAACAGCGCTGCAGTGGATTATGGTACAACGACAAAATCCCAGCTGAGAAAAAACCTGAACATGACGAGAGAAGGGCTTACAAAGCTTATAAAAGGAATAAATGCTGAAGAAGGCCTTGAAGATATTTCCGAAAAAATAGGGGAAAACAGCCAATATTTCATGCAGGATGACCTATTAGGCGCTCCAAAAGACCCTATTTCCAGATATTTTGTGCAAGAAGCAAGGAAAAACCCTGAGGGTTATGACTTGAAGAGGGATGTTGCCCAGTTCAAGAGAACTTATGCTAATAATATGGCCAGGACTTTTGGTTTTTATAACGCTTCAAAAAACATTGGATATGAAAAGGCTATTGAGCTTGACACAAGGGACGTTATAAAGTACGGCATGAATGATGCTGCCGAAACCTTAGGCATAAGCAAAAGAAGGATGCTTGATTTAGTTAAGGATTATTATAAGAGTTTATGTAGTAGTGATTTTGAGAAGGAACAAAGTGAAGAATTGACGGACAAGGCAGCTGAAAGGGCAGGGGAACAGCTGATTAAAGAGATGAAAAGGATTGAGGAGAAAAAGGCTGTTGAAGATTTAGCTGAAAAAGAAAGGGCAAGGATGGAGCAAGGGGACATGAGTAAAAGAAGAAAAGAGCCTCTTGAAAATATTCTTAATCTCCATTAGACATTAGGAAATTTTGTTCACGCTTATTTAAAAATTAGTTCTGTTTTTAGTGTACCATGGCTATTGAAAGTACATTCCAAAAAAATGCAGGCACAAACTCGGGTATAGAAGATATTGTGCATAGTGAAATGCCATATCAGATCCCTCCCCACGGAATAAGAATTGAGGATGATGAACAAAAGGATAAAATGCCAGGTCTTTCATACTCTGTTGATTTAGGAGGGATTAAGGGAGAAGGGTATGTGTTCAGCTCAGGTGACAGAGTGCTTTGTAATATGCTTTTCTCATACTCTGGGGGACAAGAAGGGTTTAATACCCCTAATAATGAAAGGGATGTTGCCGGGAAAAATTTAGCCATAAATTTTGTTTATACAAGGCTTTTGCTGGACGAGCTTATTATGGGAAGTGGATTGGATGGCTCATCTAATGAAATACAGGAATTATCAAAAGAAAGAAGAGGAGGGTACAATCCACAGGCTAATTTAATTGAAGTAAGTAATTACAAAAATGGAAAATCCAATGTGGGTAAATCAAAAGATAAAATAACACCTCAAAAAACTGGGAACAGGAAGGGTGTTTCTGCTGATTACAGGGTTTCTGGAGTATCCGCTCAAGATGTATCAAATGTTTCAAATGTATCTAGTGTATCTAATGTATCTAATGTATCAAATTTTTCTAATGCAAAGAACGTTTCTGATTACTCTAGGAATGAAGCTAATGTGAATTTAAGTTACAATGGGATAATAAACCATATTCAAAATATTTTCAACCAGAATGTTTCCAAAAGTGGTAATGAGAATTATGCTGTAGGGAAAGCAAGTGTAGGGAAAGCAAGGGAAACCGGAAGAAAGAATGCATACAAGGTTCAAGAAGGAGTTAAGGGAAACGGCCCTGTTTATGAAAGAATAAAACATGCAAAAGCAAGTGGACCTGGTGATACATACGCAAAAGGAATTGAAGATATAGTGAATGATAAAGGGAGCCAAAAGTATGCAACAGGAACAAGGGCTAATGCTCAAAAGTATGTAAATACCACCAGCACTAAAAATCTGCCAGGCCCTGCATCTGTATCTGCATCTGCATCAAGGGCTTATTCCGGGAATATTGCTTCAAATCAACAGCTACAGGGATTAAAAAATAACAATAGGTTGTATAAAGCAGGAAGTCAAAAGAATAGTCAAAGGTATAAAGGGAATAATCCTGCAGGTGCTAAAACTAAAAATGGACAGGGCAGGATAAATAATGAAAAACAAGGGAATATAGAAAGCCTGATTGAATCTTCTCCATTGTCGTCTTACAACAGAGGAAATAAAGGTCAAGGTGATGGAAGTTATAAAACTCAGGCAAATAGTTATGCGGGGAAGAATGTTAATTTTGATGGTTATAGTAAGAGGGCAGGTAAAGGATTAAAAGCCAGGCATGGTTATAAGCATGGTCAGAATCAGTATCAGGATAAGGGATATGATAAGAGAAGTGATACTGTTTCAAGAGGGAATTATGGTAAGAAGGATGTCTGGGAATATGACCCTAAAAAAGATAATAAAAACAAGGCAAACACTAAAGGAAGCTACAGGGTTGTGGATAAAAATCCGGCAAATGCAGCAAAAAAGCGAGTGGGTTATAGTGGATTAAAAAACAGGCCCTCTTTAAGTCTCCCAAAAGGGCAAGGGCAAAAATTGCTGGGGTATGAAAAGCCTTTGACGGTTGATGAATACCTTTATGGAGGCAAGAATAACCAGCATAATCAAAGAAAAACAGGGAATTATGGTTTGATGGATGACATTGCAGCCAAAGGAAATTACGGGTTAAAAGGTATGAATAATTATGCAAAGCAACCGGTGAATTATTCCATGAATAGCAGAGGGGGTGGTTACTCGAGGGCCGGGCCAAATCCTGTGGGTAATAGTTATGGTGGCAGTAATGGTAGTTACGGGCTGCCCATGAATGGCCTCAGCAGGCTTTCAAGCCCTCCAAAAAGCAATGTAATTAATATGAGCAAGAGATAATTTGTACTTTATTATTATACTTTTGATTTATGCTTGTGATTTATTTTTATGAAGTATAGATATACTCATGATTTGTGATTATGACTATGATTTATGGTTGTTTTTAATGGTAGTAAGACAAAAATGTTTAAATCAGTGGGTAAAAAAATAATAGCAGTATTTAGTATTATATTCCTAAAATCAAAAATGTTAAATAATTCTTCAAATGGCTTTTTCTTATGGCAGATGAAGAGAAGAAGGCATCGGACAAGTATGAGCTGATGATGAATATTTACAGGAGGGCACAGGATTATCCAGAGGGTGCAACAAAAGAAAATATCTTCAAGGAGACAGTGCATCATGTTGTGATAGACAAATTCTATGGTTTGTACAAGAGCACGGGAGAGAAGAATCCAAAAAAGGAGGAGCTTGCCAAATGTCTTCTGGAAACAGCTGAGCTGGTTTACAAAAACAACCCTTCAATGATTTCCCAACAGGAGTTGGAGGAGTATAAGCGTTGGCTGGAAGAAAACGCTGAGAAATTCAGGCATCTTTATGAAAAAACGTTTTAGAGCATTTTCTGAATGGTTTTTTGATTATTGTGTGTTTTTTCAATTTAGTGCCTTCACAAAACTTTTCTCATGGAGGAGTTTTTGTTAATTCGATACTGGATATCTGAATATGTGGATATCGTGATGCCTGGATATTTGGAAAACTGAGCTCATCATTTATATCTATAAATTTCAAACAAAAATTAAATGCAAAGCCAGAAGGACAGGAATTTTAATGTGTTCTTATTCCAGCTTTAGCTTTTTTCCCTGGAGCCGGCTTTGCTCTTCAAATTCAGCCTTGACGCAAAGCTTGATGGCTTCCGCGAAAATTATTATGCTGAAACCTATCGCAACTATCACCACCCATTCCATAAGGATTAAAGAGACGGTTGAAAAGATCCCCTGGCCTATACTAGAATTTATCGCAAATAATGTAAGGATAAAAGATGAAGCAATTGCCATGAACAAGTACTTATTACTGAAGAAGCCCTCATCAAATATTGTGGTGTGAAGCCTTCTGGCATTGAAGGAGTGGAATAGCTTGAAAATTATCAATGTTGCGAATGCAAGAGTAACAGCCTTTTGCTGGCTTCCTCCGCCGATAAATAATTCCCATAAGAATACTCCTAAGGTTCCGGCCAGCAGTAATGGCACAAGCACAAGTATTTTTATTAATATGTAATTGGAGAGGAGCTTATCATTCTTATCCCTTGGCTTCTGTTTCATCACTTTATCGTGTGTTGGCTCTATGCTTAGGGCAAGTGCAGGGATTGTGCATGTTACAAGGTTGATAAAAAGTATCATTAAAGCAGTTAATGGCAAAGGTATGTCAATTACAAGAGTACCTATCAATACTGCAAGGAGTATTAGTGTAAGCTCTGTGAAATTACCGGTCAAAAGATAGTAGACAAATCTCCTGATATTACTGTACACTGTTCTCCCTTCTTTAACGGCGCTTACTATCGTTGCAAAATTGTCATCAGTCAGAACCATGTTGGAAGCTTCCCTTGCAACCTCAGTGCCATCTTTACCCATTGATATGCCTATCTCTGCCTTTTTTAGTGCAGGGGCATCATTTACTCCATCACCGGTCATTGCAACAACTTCACCTTTTCTCTGAAGTGAATTGACTATCCTCAGCTTGTGCTCAGGGCTGGTTCTTGCAAAAATAGCTACATCCTGTATTATATCATCAAGTTCAGAATCAGTTAACTTGTCTATCTCGTAACCCTCATAAATCTTTTTGGCATCCTGATGCAAAAGCCCAAGCTCTGATGCGATGTGCCCTGCTATCTTCTTGTTATCGCCGGTGATCATAACTATCCTTATGCCGGCCTTGAAACATTGCCTGACGGATTCATAAACTTCTTCCCTGATGGGGTCTTCCATACCAAGGAAACCCTCAAAAACATATCCCTGTTCAAGATTTTTTTCAATAAATGATTTTTCATTGTTTTTATCGGTGTTTTGAAGGGTTTTAGATGCAAAAGATAACACTCTTAGACCTTCCCCATTGAAATCATCAATCTTTTTCCTTATCCTTTGGATGTGGTTTTGTGAAAGCGGTTTTACAGCGCCGCCTTTGACCCTGTAATGGGTGCATTTTTCGAGGACAACTCCCGGAGCCCCTTTCATATAAAAACCATACATTGTCTGGTCATCTATATTCCTGTTGACACTCACCATGTATTTTTTGGCTGGGTCAAACGGCTCAAGAAAAACCCTCTTATTATTTTCCCTTAAAACATGCTCCTCTGCGTTAAGGCTTTTAGCAAAGCACATGACGGAGCCTTCGGTGGGGTCACCATCAAGCTTCCACTCATAGTCATCCGAATAAACCTCTGCGTCGTTGCAAAGAACACATGAGATGATAAAGTCGTGGTCAAGCTGCACTTCTGAAAGTTTAATGCATTGGCCATTTTTGTAAAACCTGTTGTTGGGCTCATAACCCACTCCATAAATATCATAACTATTGCCTTCTGCAGTATAAACCTTAGTGACACGCATCTTGTTTTCTGTGAGCGTGCCTGTCTTGTCGGTGCAGATGACTGAAGTGGTGCCTAAGGTCTCAACTGAGTTAAGATCCTTTACAATGGCATTCTTGCCGGCCATTTTCTTTATACCTTTTGTGAAAGCAAGGGTGAGGGTGAGGGGGAAGCTTTCAGGTATCCCGGCAACCGCAACCGCAGCAACCAGTATGAGGCTGGCTGTTAGTGAATCGCCCCTTGCGATTAATATAAGGAAAATTATGAAAGCAACAGCTAAAACTATATATGATATTTTTTTGCTTAATGAATCAACCTTTTGCTGGATGGGGCTTTTTCCATGGCCTATGTCCTGGATTGAAGATGATATCCTGCCTATGTAAGTATTTTTGCCGGTTTCCACAACCACGCCAGTCCCAGAGCCCTTTACAACGTGGGTGGAGCTAAATGCCATGTTTTCCATGTCAGTTATGCCTGAATGCTCTTCAGACAAATGCCTTGTTGATTTTGTGGTGTAGACAGACTCCCCTGTCATGAGGGATTCATCCATCTGCAGGCCGGAAACTTCAATAAGCCGTAAGTCAGCAGGTACTATATCACCCCTTCTCAGGAAGACAATATCCCCCACCACCATCTCATTTGTGCTAATTTCCTTTTTCTTACCATCTCTTAGTATAAGAACGCCTTTTGCCGATAGTTTTTTAAGGGCGCTTATGGTCTTGTCGGCCTTATATTCCTGGTAAAAACCCAGTAAAACTGTCATGAGAATTATTATCAGTATGATTACTGATTCCAAAACATCACCGGCTATTAAGGAGATGATGCTTGCTGCAAACAGTATGTAAATAAGCAGAGAGTTTATTTTATTGAATAAAATCTGGTACCATTTGTTTGATGAGCTGACATCCAGCTTATTCTCACCAAAACGGGAAAGCCTTTTTTTTGCTTC
>CAYOOQ010000077.1:0-6223 GCA_964405675.1 uncultured Methanosarcinales archaeon
ATTCCTACATTAAATTTAAAAACCACCTGCTAAAACCAAAAGATTATGTCTATCTTAAAATATTGTGGTATCCAGGATTTCGGCAATTGGTTTATGCCCTTATACAATAATCACCTCCAATCAACAATGGTTCCTTGTTGCCAGCATGAGTTGTCAGACCTGGCAAAACATGACTCTAAATTTTTATATGATTTCAGGAAATCTGTCGAAAAAAGAAAGTCTCTCATTTGCGATAAATACTTATCATCTTCTGAAACTAAAGACGCACTTGTAAATAGTGCTTTTTCAATGGTTGAATTCCATTCCACTCTCGATTTCTATGAAAAAATTCATTTTCATGATATGAAAGAGATTTATAGGGTCTTGGAAATTGTATCGGACGAGGTTGATATAGTTTCCTTTTTGCAGCGTTATGAAAGATTGACGGGTCACTCATTTCATTCATAAAATTTTTTTGTGATTCTCTACGTCCGCTATTTTTCCTATATATCGAAACTCCGGAAAATATTTAAACACCTAAATTTTTTAACTTTCAGAAAATACTGAAAGTTGTAAATGTTATTGAAATACTAAGTATTTGAAAGATGTGTAAAAATGGATAAACTTGAAAACGAATTCGCGGAATTTATTCAGCAGGTATTCAAAAATTTTGGGCTTGACTCTTTAAGCAGCAAAATTGTGGCTTTCCTTTACATTGAGCCGACGGAAATATCAATTGAAAGGCTTTCTAGAAAGACCGGCTATAGCCTCTCTTCAATATCCACCAAAGCAAAATTCCTTGAGAATGTAAATATTATTGAAAAAATAAAAAAGCCGGGGTCAAAAAAGGTTTACTACTTCATGGAAAAAGATATTTTTAAGATTCTTGATTCAAAAGTGGATAAGGTCATGGAAGGGGAAGTGGCTCCTGCAAAAGAGAATATTCCTAAAATCATCGAAAAATATCAAGGGAAAAAGCTAACTGAAAAATCAAAAAAGACTCTCAATATAATAAAAAATTATCACAAACAGATTCTTGCAATGGAAAAATTGATGCTTGATTTTAAGAAAAAGCTTAGGGGGATAAAAAAATGACTTCTGCTACATCTCCCATAATAATGCTGGATGGTGTCTGGAAGATTTATAAGATGGGGGAAGTGGAAGTTACCGCATTGAAGGGTCTTAATTTCCAGGTTGAAAAGGGTGAATTCGTCTCAATCATCGGCCCCTCCGGCTCAGGTAAGTCAACCGCCATGAACATGATAGGGGTTCTTGATTTCCCTTCAAAGGGGAAAATTTACCTGGAAGGGAAAGACATAACCACTTTAAGTGAGAGTGATCTCGCCCAGATAAGAGGTAAAAAAATAGGCTTTATTTTCCAGCAGTTCAATCTCATAAACACTTTATCAGCGATTGAAAACGTGATGCTCCCAATGACTTTTCAGGGCGTTTCTGAAGATGACAGATTAAGAAGGGCAACTGAATTGCTCGAGATGGTAGAGCTTGGGCAGCGCCTCCACCACAGGCCAACTGAGCTTTCCGGTGGCCAGCAGCAAAGGGTGGCAATCGCAAGAGCTCTTGCAAATGACCCTGAAGTGATTCTTGCTGACGAGCCCACCGGTAACTTAGACACTAAGACTGGGACAAATGTCCTGCAGTTTCTTAAAAAACTTAACAAAGAAAAAGGAAAGACAGTCGTAATGGTTACCCACGATGTCGAATTAGCCCATGAAGCAAGAAGGGTTGAAAAGCTCATGGACGGAGAAATGCAGATTAAAAATAAAGGGACCAAAACAGATGAAAAAATTCAGAAGAAGAAGGTGAATAAAAAATGAAAAGATATCTTATTATGCTGTTGATTTTATGTTTGCTGGCACCCTCTGTAATGGCTTTACAGGGAGGCCACATGATAGTTTCAATGGTTAACCAGATTCCGGATCCTGTGGAGCCGGGTGATTATGTTGATGTAAGGCTAAAGCTTGAAAACATAGGTGATGAAAGACTAGAAAATATAGAGATGGAGTTTCTCCCGTCCTATCCATTCTCCCTTGATCCCGGAGATGATGCTGTTAAAGAAATCAGATCTCTTGACGCTTATCAAAAGGAAGGCAGAGCAGTTATTGTTAAATACAAGCTAAGGGTTGATGATAGTGCTGTTGAAGGCACCAATAACTTCCAGGTAAGGGTAAGGGAAGGTGACAAACCCTGGGTTACCAGACAGTTTGAAGTGGATGTAGCTTCACAGCAAGCTAATATGGAACTGGTTTCAGTTAATGCAACCCCTTCACCCGCATATCCCGGAAGAGAAATAAGCTTGTCTTTTGAAGCAAAAAACCTTGCAGAATCATCAGTAAGAAACGTCAGGTTTAAGCTTGATCTTGCCCGGGAACTGGCAGGGGAAGGCCAGAGTCTACCTTTCGCACCCCTCACTCACGGAACTGAAAAAGAAGCCAGTGTCGTCAGGGGAGGAGAAACCTTTTCATTTGAATACGACATTATGGTTGATCCTTCCGCCCGCTCAGGAATTTACAAGATACCTGTACTAATTACTTACTACGACCAGAAAAACAGGGAATTTGTTAAGAACGAGATGTTTGGTGTAATCGTCAACTCAGAGCCAAGGCTCAGCATAATACTTGATGAGAGAGAGGGTGTCAGGGCTGGCAAAACAAATGATATATCAATAAGGTTCACAAATAAAGGGTTGCCCGACCTTAAATTCCTCACTGCAACAATACAGGAAACAGAACAATTCGAAGTTTTTTCACCTAAAGAATCCTACATGGGTAATCTCGACTCTGATTTTTATGATGTTGCAAATTACAAAATTTACGTAGAGCCCACAAATGAAAGCTTTGTGACAATTCCAATTACTTATGAGTACATGGATGCTGTAAACAACAAATACTCCTTTTCCGAAGAACTTCAGGTAAGGGTACTAACCCCCGAACTAGAGCAAAAGATGGGTATATCTCATGAAACTGGAGGCTCAATTATCTTTTATATGGTAATTGGTGCAGTTATCCTTTTCATAGTTTACAGGTACTACAGGAAGAGAAAACAAAGATAATCTTTTCTTTTTTTTATTGAAAATGATAATTGATTATTTGCTCTTGGCATACAAGAACCTCAGGCGCAGAAGGCTCCGTAGTTGGCTGACTCTCTTAGGTATAATCATAGGAATTACTGCCGTGGTTTCTTTAATAGGCCTTGGGCAAGGCTTGCAAGTAGCAGTCTCTGATTTGTTTGGAGCTCTTGGAACTGACAGGATAACCATCACTGCAGGTAGTGGAATGTCTCTTCCAGGAACTACTACTGTTGACCCTCTTACAACCGAAAACCTTGAAAATCTAAGAAATATAGCAGGGGTCAATGCAGGAACTGGCAGAATCCAGCAGTCCACTACATATGAATTTAACAGAAAACAGAGGGGTGCGACAGTTGTAAGCGTTTCCATAGACGACCCTGAAGCCCTGAGGCTTTTTGAAGATATTATTGATGCAGAGGTTTCTGAAGGCAGGATGATTGGAAGGGGGGACAACAGAAGAGTACTGCTGGGCTCAAGGTTCTCCCAGCTGGAGGATTTTTTTGGTAGGGACATACGACCCGGATCCAGGCTTGAAATAGAAAACCAAACCTTTGAAGTTATAGGTATACTTGAAAGGAAAGGAAACCCTTCTATCGATAGCGCAATATATATGCCGGAAGAGGATATGCGTAGCATTTTCCATCTCACTAGGACTGAATTAACAGCAATAATACTTCAAGTGGAAAATGAAGATGATATGGACAGGGTCAAGGACGAAGCACAGCATTACTTAAGGAGAGTAAGGGATGTAAGGGAAGGTGATGAGGACTTTTCAATCCAGACGCCTGAAGATGCCATGGAAAATGTCAATTCAACCCTTGGCACAATTAACATCTTCGTTTATTTAATCGCAGGAATATCATTATTGGTTGGAGGTATAGGCATAATGAACACAATGTTTATGTCGGTTGCCGAAAGAACAAGGGAGATTGGAATAATGAAAAGTATTGGTGCAAGAAACGATACTATATTTTCATTATTTTTCATAGAATCCGGTTTGTTGGGAGCTATCGGCGGTTTAATGGGCGCTTTCTTCGGCTCATTAATCTCTATGGCAGGAGCATCAGCCCTCCAAAATTTTATAGGGGGCGGTATTGATATATCTGCCCAGATCACACCCTTACTTTTCGGAGGTTGTATCATAGGTTCATTTTTAATAGGTAGTTTATTCGGTACATTGCCCGCTTACAGGGCATCATTACTCCATCCTGTTGACGCCCTCAGGAAGAAAAAATAAAACAAGGAAAAAATGATTAAAGACATATCAAAATACGTACTAAAGAACTTTTTGACTAATCTCACCAGGAGCAGTCTCACCATAGTATCTATAACTATAGGTATAATGGCTATTTTTGCCCTGCTTAGTTTTGGGCAGGGTCTTACCAAATACGTTGACGACATTGCGGAAGACATGGGTGTTGACAACATAATAGTCATGGGAAGAGGTTATCCTTTTGTTTCTCCGGAAGATTCTTTGACAAATGAAGATGTTGATTTCCTTAAAAATCTTGGGAGGGTTTACAACGTAGCCCCCTTCATGGGAAATATTGTTGAAGTTCAAAGGGAGGAAGGCGGCCAGAGAAGATACATCACACTGGCTGCAATGTCCACCAAGCCAGGGGAGCTTGAGTTTTCCCAAAGGATGTATGCAGAATTTGCAGTTGAAGAAGGAAGGGATCTTCAGAGAAACGCAAGAGGAGAAGCAGTCATTGGACACAATTACAGAATACCTGGCAAGGTTTTCGACAGGCCACTTGAAGTTGGCGACAGGATATTTATCAATGGCGAAAGCTTCAGGATAGTTGGCTTTTTCCCACCCATAGGCAACCCCCAGGATGACACCAGCGTAATCATAAGCATAGCTGATGCAGAGGAGCTTTTTGGCATAGAAAATCAGTACCAGATGGTCTATTTAAGAGGGCATGAAGGTGACCCTCCCAAAGAAGTTGCTGATTATGTTCAGGAAGAGCTTAGACGGTTTAAGAATGAAGATGTCGGAGAAGAATCATTTACTGTACAGACATTTGAAAGCCTTTTTGAAATGTTCGACCAGATATTCGCACTGATAAATGGCATAGTTGTGGCGCTGGCTTCCATCTCAATTTTTGTTGCTGCCGTAAACATCGCCAACTCAATGTATACCTCAGTCCTTGAAAGGACTAAAGAAATAGGGATAATGAAAGCGCTAGGGGCAAGGAACTCATACATTGCATCCATATTCATGGCAGAAGCCGGTCTTCTGGGGCTTATTGGTGGAGCCCTCGGCGTACTACTTGGTTATATCATAGCCACCATCGGCGGCAATATAGTTGATGCGGCAGGTTACGGAATGTTATCTCCTTATTTCCCATTATGGCTGATTATCGGCTGTCTGCTATTTGCTTTCACAGTAGGTTCATTATCAGGCTTCTTCCCTGCGCTCCAGGCATCAAGACTAAAACCGGTTGATGCATTAAGGGAGGAATAAGATTGGGTAAGATTAAAGGAAAAAACGCTTATGATTTTGCAAAAAGGGCGAGGGAAAAGGATTTCACAGACATGATGGAATCGGATATACTTCCATTGCTCAATCTTAATAAAAGAACTCGTGTGGTTGATTTTGGAACTGGCTCAGGAAATATAATTCCTTTTTTTATTGAAAAAGTAAAAAGTTTCACTGCAGTTGAGCCCAGCCCTGAAATGGTTAAAATAATGGAAAAAGAATATGGTGGTTACAAAAACCTCAATATTGTTTCAGCCCCTGCAGACAACACCCCTCTTGATTCCACCAGTTTTGATATTGTAATCACAAAGTTTGCCTTGCACCACATAAGAGACACACAAAAGGTTTTTAGTGAAGCAAAAAGGGTACTAAAAGATAATGGGCAGTTTGTTATAATTGATATGATGTTTAACTCCAATCCTTTAATAAAAATAATCGAGCCTTTCTGGAAGATTAAAAAAGCATGGGAATTGGGTTCGCACGAATTAAACTGCGTCTACAGGAGTAATTCTTATTTTGAAAAAGTAATAAAATTAAATGGTTTTAAAATAAAGCACAAAAAAAAGATAAAAGGCAAAAGAACTTACAGGGACAAGCATTACCCTGCATATATCTATATAATGGAAAAATCACCTCATCTTCTTTAGGTACTGCTCCATCTTTTCATGTATCTT
>CAYOOQ010000078.1:0-6183 GCA_964405675.1 uncultured Methanosarcinales archaeon
ATGCAACATCATGCTGATAGAAGGGCAGGAGACGGCTAAAGCCTACCCACCACCCAGGATAGGGCAACCCCTGGCTCACCTCTGTCCAGAGTGTTATCTTCAAAAGTTTTTAAATGATTTAAAAACAAGTAAAAAAATTTAAAAGACCATTTGATTTCAGAAATCCATCCCTTGATTTCCGCCGCACTGTTGTTGCTGTGCTGGCGCAGTACTTATCACATCATCTATTCTTAATATCATTTCAGCAACTTCTGATGCAGACTCAATGGCTTGTGTTTTTATCTGTAACGGCTCAATCACTCCTTCTTTCCAGGCATCCATCACTTTTCCTGTAAAAACATTAATCCCTGCAAGCCTATCTCCACTATCATGGGAAGAATTTAATTCAGCCATTGCATCTATAGGGTCAAGGCCTGCATTCTCAGCTAATGTTCTGGGTATGACCTCACATGAATCCGCAAAAGCTTTTACGGCTAATTGCTCCCTACCCGAAAGGGATTCAGAGTATTTTCTCAGTTGCATCGCAAGCTCAACTTCGCAGGCTCCAGCCCCTGGTACAACCCACCCTGACTTCAATGCTGAGCGGAGGTCCCCCACTGCATCTTCAACAGCTCTTTTTACTTCATCAACAACATGCTCTGTGCTTCCCCTCAGAAGTATTGTGATAGTCTTAGGGTTCTTGCACTCTCTTATGTAGGTCATTTCCTCATCTCCAACCTTTTTTTGCTTAACATTTCCAGCAAAACCAAGGTCATCACTTGACAATTCATGTATTTGAGTAACGATTCTTGCTCCTGTCGCCCTTGATATGGCTTCCATATCATCTTTTTTAACTCTCCTTACTGCAAAAATTCCATTTTTTGAAAGGAAATGCTGGGCTATATCATCAATACCCTTTTGGCAAAAAACAACGCTGGCACCGCTTTTATAAATCTGGTCAACCATATTTTTCAGCATCGTTTCTTCCTGGTCCAAAAAACCCTGCAATTGAGTCGGATCAGTTATTTGTATCTTAGAATCAATTTCAGTATTCCTTATCTCAATGGGGGAGTTAATCAAAGCAATCTTTGCATTCTCTACCTTTTTCGGCATTCCACTGTGGACTTTCTCCTTATCAACAACAACTCCATCAATTAATTCAGAGGTTGCATAAGAAGAACCAACCTTTTTTTCAATCTTTATATTTTCAAGGTTAACATAGACCTTGTTCTTTTCCCCTTTTTCTATTTCACCTATCTTTGAAACAGCTTCAACAGCAATCTCTGCCAGGTTTTCCTTTGCGGACTCTGCGCCTTTTCCTGTCATGGCAGTTGATGCAATAAGTCTCAGGGTTTTTTTATCATCATGTTCAAGGGGATGGGCAATGCTTTCAAGTATATCCTTTGCCTTTTTGGCAGCCATCCTGTAACCCTTGGCAATAACAGTTGGATGGATTTCCTTGTCAAGCAATGTTTCCGCGCTCTTCAAAAGCTCACCTGCAACAACAACTGCTGTTGTTGTGCCATCACCAACTTCATCCTCCTGTGTTTTGGCAATCTCAACAATCATCTTTGCTGAAGGATGCTCAATAGCTATCTCCTTAAGTATCGTGACACCGTCATTCGTAATAATAACATCATTCGAGCTGTCCACAAGCATCTTGTCCATTCCCTTAGGCCCCAGGGTTGTTCTTACGGTTTCCCCCACAAGCTTTGCAGCTTCAATGTTCATCCTTTGTGCGCTTTTTCCGCTGGACCTTTGAGATCCCTCCGGCAGTATGTATATTGGTTGGCCCTGCTGGCCATAATAATTGTTCGTCATATTTAATCCCCCCACAAATAGTTATTAAATTTTTTTTAATAATAAGCAAAAACTATAAAATCTTATACTTTCTTTATTGTGAATTTGAAGATGATATAAAAAACTTTATGCGGATATGGTCTTTTTGATTTTGTCTTGATTTTTTTGTATTTTAGTTAACTTTATATATTTCATTTATTGGTTAAGAGTATGAAAAAGAGATTCTTACTTGGGAAATAATGTTTATAAAAATTTATTTGTAAATATACAAATATTTTTAAACAGTCTCTTTTCCAAGACGAAAATGCACAAACTAACAAAAGTAATAGCCACAATCGGGCCGGCATCCGATTCAGTTGAAACTATAAGGGAACTATACAATAATGGGATGAATGTCGCAAGGCTTAATTTCTCTCATGGTGATTATGATTACTTTACAAAAGTAATAGATAATATAAGGAGTGTCGATGAGAATATATGCATAGTTCTGGACACTAAGGGGCCTGAGATAAGGACTAATCCGTTTGATGGGGATGGTGTCTGGCTTGAAAAAGGAGATAATGTTTCATTTGAAAACAGCCAAGAGAAGTCTGACGAAAATACAATACGAATTAATTATCCTCATTTGCATGAAGTTGAGGATGGAACCATTGTTTTTCTTGATGATGGGCTTATTTCAGCCAAAATTAATTCAAATGGCAAAAAAATTGATGGTAAAATACTCAACAGGGGTTGGCTTGGAAACAAAAAGGGAATAACCTTTAGGGAGCATGATGTCAAGCTACCATTTTTGACGGAAAAAGACAAGGAAGATATTTTATTTGGAATAGAAAAAGAGATTGATTTTGTTGCTGCTTCTTATGTAAGGTCGGCTTCTGACATTGAGGAATTAAGGGAATTTCTCAATACTCACAGTTCCTCAATGGGTATTATCGCTAAAGTGGAGCATGGCAACTGCGTAATGAACATAAGTGATATAATAAAAGCTTCTGATGGGGTGATGGTGGCTAGAGGTGATCTTGGTGTTGAGATGGACCTGGAAAAAGTCCCTCTTATCCAGAGGGGAATTATCAGGGAATGTAACCAGCTTGGAAGGCCGGTTATCGTCGCAACACAGATGCTGGAATCAATGACTAACTCACCAAGGCCTACAAGGGCAGAAGTAAGTGATGTAGCCCACGCTATATTGCAGGGAGCTGATGCTATTATGCTTAGTGGAGAAACTGCCGGCGGTAAATATCCCGTTGAATCTGTGCAGACAATGACTAAAGTGGCTAACGTTTATGACAGGAAAATAAAAAATGTCTTCGATGATTCATTAAGTGACCTTGATGAGGCTATTAGCAACGAAATAAGCCTCTTTGTTACAAAGGCAGCATACCTGGCATCTAAGGCAATAAAAACTTCTGCGATACTTACACCCACTGAAAGCGGGTATACAGCAAAAAAGGTTGCAAGGTTCAGGCCCAAGTGCCCTATATTAGCAATTACAAGGGATAAAAGTACTTTGAGGCAGCTCCAGTTGGTTTGGGGTGTTTTTCCAGTTCTTGAGCCTTCGGTTTATTCAAATATTGAAATGTATGTGAATGATCTTGTTGTGTTGGGCATGGAGAAAGGCTTTTTAAAAGAAGACGAACTTTTTGTAATCACCGCCGGCCACAAGCTTCATCAAGTAGGAACCACAAACCTTCTTGAAATATACAATGTGAATGATATTCTAGAAAGGATAAAAGACCCAAAAAAAGACCATGTTCTCTAGAAGACATTTCAAGTTTAATTTTTTTTAAAGATTTTTTTCTGCCTTTGTTTTACCCAATCGAAAATCTTTAACATCCTATATCTATTGATTCAATAAAGGCTGTTTGTGAATTTTTTGCCATCGGTTTGTGCATAAATTGTATATTCCCATTCGTGCAGATCTCTTTTGGTGTAAAAACCAACCCTATGATCTACATCCCCTACATGCTCCCTTCTATCCTGGTTCACAAGGCAGTAGTTCTCAACTTGTGCAAGTTCCCTTGGACAATTTATGCCTACTATTATGTGTTCAATGTTTGGTATTTTAACAAAAGCAAGGCCGTAACCTTGTCTTTCCAGTAGCTTGTACAGTAATAATGCCTTTTCAACCTCATCCCCTCTCCTGTCAAATAGTGTTTCATAAGGATACCTTATGTAATCTCCACCTAATAAAGGTTTAGTTATATCTCTCCTTATGTTCTGGACCAGTTTCAGTGCATAATGCAGGCTGGCATCCTCTCCGTTCACAAGAGTTATTCCCCTCTCTGTTTCCGCATCTATCTTTTGATTTATTAGGTCAATGAAAATATCTTCTTTTGTTGCATTAAAAATTATCTCATAATGCCTTTCCTGAAGTCTTGAGCCACTTTCCAGCACTTCCTGGAATTCCGGAGCGAGTGAATGTCCTTTCTGCTCATATACATTTTTTAACCTTGAAGACATATTAATTTCTATTTCTAGATCATCTGAAATAAATATTCTTTCCCTGTCAAGGTAATACCTACTGCCATCAATCTCTATGGTATCATACTGTCCCATTGATTTTTGGTAGAGATAAACACCTGCGATTGAGCTTACAACCAGAACTATTATTATAACAAAAGGGTAAGCTGTAGAAAAAAAGTTGGCGATTTTTTTTGAAAGCTTTTTCGGGGTGATTTTATCAACCTTTTTGAAACCTTTCAAAGCTTCCTCAATAGAGTATCCCTCTGCTTTTAATTCTGAAATTATATTTGATCTGTTGTATCCTTTTTCTTTTAAAGCCTTAATCTTATCAATCAATTCTCTATCCATCTCAATTTTATTGGTTTATTTCATTTAAATTGTTTGCCCTTTTGTTAACATTTTTCCCCATTTATAATTACTTTTTTTACATATCTGTGTCTATTGCAAATCATTCGCTAAAAGTTGCTAAAATAACATATGAGGTAAAATCCATTTTATTGGATAGATAATGTATAAATAATGGATAGATTTATAATTGTTCGATTAACATTTAACAAAATGCTTTGCATCTTCCATGGCCAAGCTGAACAATGAAAAAATTAAAGTGCACAATGAAAAAATATTAAATTAAGCTCTCTTCATCCATTAGAACAAACGTAAAATTTTAATTCCTTACAGTAAGTCTTTATGGTAAACAAGACAAATAATTTTAATTTTTGAAGGAGGTTAAAGAAATGATACACGTAGTAGGACACAAAAACCCGGATACAGACTCAGTTTGTGCCAGCATAGCATTGGCAGAATTACTTAATCAGAGGGGCATTGAAAGCGCCGCCTGTGTGAATGGACAGGTAAACCCTGAAACAGCATTCGTTCTTGAGAAGTTTAGTTTAACTGCACCTGAAATAATAACTGATGCAGACAGAAAAGAGATTTTCCTGGTTGATCACTCTGAAAAATCACAATCCCTCGAAAACATGGAAAAAAGTGAAATAAAGGGAATTGTTGATCATCACAAGCTGGGGGACATCACAACTTCTAATCCACCCGAAGCCTGGATAATGCCAGTTGGCTCAACATGCACAGTCATAAAGCACATGTACGATTTTTATGGTAAAAAGATTGATAAAAATATTGCAGGTGCTATGCTCTCGGCAATCTTAAGTGATACTGTTATCTTTAAATCTGCCACAAGCACTCCAGAAGATGAGAAAGCTGCAAAAGAGCTTTCTATAATAGCAGGAATAAGCGATATTAAATCCTACGGGATTGAAATGTTCAAGGTAAAATCTGCAATAGAAGAATCAACACCACTTGAGCTTTTGCAAAGGGATTACAAGGACTTCAACATGAGTGGGAAAAATGTTGGAATCGGCCAACTGGAGCTTGTTGACATAAAAATGGTGGAAGGACTCAAAGATAGCTTTTTTGATGAAATGAAAAAGCTAAAGGATGACGGCAGGCACTCTGTGCTTTTCCTTTTAACAGATATAATGAAGGAGGGAAGTGAGCTTTTAGTTCTTACTGATAATCAAGAACTTGTGGAAAAGGCCCTTGCCACGAAAATTAAAAACAACAGCGCATGGCTTGAAGGTGTCATGAGCAGGAAAAAACAAGTAGTTCCACAGCTGGAAAAGGTTTTTAGTTAACAGTAGTCTTAGTAATGTTTTTTCAATGTCTCGTAATAACTGCGAAAGTAAGGCAATGAATTACAAAAGGACAACGACAGACGACAAGAATTTTTTTTGTCATTTTTTTGTAGTTATGCGTCCCTCTTTTTTCTATTCAAATCTGTTAATCAAAAAAGTAAATCTTTTTATACTTTAAAATCTTTCACCATCTTCCCTTTCGCGTTGCAGTGTTTACCAAACATGCAGTTATCTTCTTGTGCGCAAAAGGGTTTGAAGTGTTTTGTGGATTTTGGTAATGTTGCTAGTGGTG
>CAYOOQ010000079.1:0-6145 GCA_964405675.1 uncultured Methanosarcinales archaeon
ATTATTTGCAGAATATATAAAAGCCCATGCCCCCTATTCAACCCCCTGAATGCCCAATTTCTCGCCGACAATACAATATCATGCCCCCAGATTTCCTGCCCGTTATTATGTCTTGAATTGTTTTTTGAAGAACTCTTGCAGTTCTGTTCTGACCATGATTTTTGTGTTCGGTGCTATTCTGTTGTATTTGTCCCTCAGGTTTTTTTCAGTGATCACGATAAAGATTCGCTTGCCGTATTCCTCTTCCAAAGCCTGGAATTTCTCTTTGAGTCTTTTTTTGTGTTTTGAAAATCCTTTGCCAGATTCAACTTCGATTGCTATCTCTTTTCCTTTGGAATTGGTAAAAAGGATGTCTGGCTTTTTTGTAAGATATACCTTTACTTTCTTAGTGTATTTTTGAATCTCTTCTTTTATATTCTCAACTAAAAATGTGTGTTCAAGAGATTCAATGTCATTCTCTTTAATCCAGAACTCTTCCTGTCTGGGACTTCCTATTGGCATGAAGTTTCTTACCTTGTAATCATTGTTTGCAAGGATATTTTTCTCTTCCCTTTCCAGGTCTTTTCCATAGTAGAGGACTTTTTCCAAGGCCATCTTTTTCTGCTCAGGCTCTTCAGCTTGTTTTTCTTCTTCCTGTTGGTTTATCTCATCAGGGTTGGTTGTTATTATCTGATGCTCTTTTGGTGAGGCAACCACCTCTAATTCCTGATGCTCATTATCAAGTATCAAAACACCCCTGCCTTGAGTAGCTGTCAGAAGATATTCCTTTTCCATCTGTGAGAGGTTGAATGTTTTTACAACTGAGTCAATGACTGAAGCTTTCTGTCTGAGAAGCAATGAATATGAACTGTTAGCAAGAACTGCATGGCCAGCCTTGGAGTTAATCAGGTCAGCTACATCTTGCGTAATAAGCAAAAGCCCCATATTGAATTTCCTGCAGGTCTTTACAATCTCAAAAATATAGCTTGCTTCTTCAGCATGGCCTAAAAGGCTCCATGCCTCATCAATTACCAGGAGCTTTCTTTTAGTTGACTGCTTCATCTTCATGTGGACATAATCCAGTATCAGAAACATCACTAAGGGTTTTACCTGCTTAGGCATATCGCCTATATTGAAGCAGACAAAATTATTGTCAAATTTTAGCTTGGTCTGTTTGTTCAGGAATGAAAAGACTCCTTTTGTGTACATGTAGAGCCTGTTGAGAAGTGCCCTGTAGGTTACCTTTTCCATTGAGCTTGCTTTCTTATCCATTGCTTCCAGGACTTTGTAAAGGTCTCCTAAGACAGGTGGTTTCTTGTCTTTGTATGAATTGGCTGTGATCTTTTTTTTGGCATAGGTTTTGGTGATAGCTTTATCAAGGATAGCTTTCTGGATTTCTGTAAGCTCTCCGAACATTATCTTAAACATGTCCATTAGTGTGAGCCTTTTTTCAGAGAAATCGTGTCCCATAAGATCCAGCGGATTTATGATAGTCTTTGAGTTTTTTGAGATTGTGATAAGCTCTCCATTGCAGTGATTTGTGAGGCCAATGTATTCTTTCTGAGGGTCGACTATCAAGACCTGGGTGTTGTTTAGAAGTTGCCTGGAGATCAGGAGTTTTGTAAAATAACTCTTCCCTGAGCCTGAGGTTGCAAGGACTATCCCGTTTGCGTTTGAGAGGGCGAAAATATCTTTAATATAAGGCACTTTATTCTTATTAAGGCCTAACATTACCCCGTTATTTTCAAGCGTCAGAAAGGGGCTTGTGAAGGGAAAAAAGGCCGAGAGTGCATGGGTTGTAATGTTCCTTCTGATTTTCAGGTCATCTTTTGCTAAAGGCATGGTGGATTTATAGCCCTGAATCTGCCTGAATAATGGAACACTTGGCATTATCATGAGGCTGTTTAGCTCAGCCTCGACTTTTTTTGTTAACAAATCAAGCTCTTCTTTGGTCTTTGCTTTGCAGTTTATATATAATGAGACATTGAACAGTTTTTCATTGCCTTTCTGGAGATTATCCAGTACTTTCTGGGTGTCTTTGTATTTTATCTCAAGTGAAGGATTGACAGAATTTTTCTTCTGCTCTGCATAAAGGTCTGCCCTTTGTTTCTGGATCTCTTTGTTTAGAGCTATCATCATGGACTCGATTGGAAATGGCTCCATGTGGATGCTTATATCAAAATCATCATTTGATGAGATTATTTTGTCTAAAAAGCCACTTTCAACCATTCTGGGATAACCAATGGCTGAAATTATCCTGCAATGTTTTTTGTTTACAATTATTGAGTCCACTGCATCTTTTATGAAATTAGGGGCGATAATGTAGTGCAGTGTATTGTTTATTACCTCTTCCTTTTCTCTTTTGTCGTCTATATCATTGAAGAACATGTGCAGGTTGTTTACTATTTGATCTTCATTTAATCGTTGAGCTTTAAGCCCGACACTCTCAAGCCTTTCCTTGCAGAGATTGCACTGGATGTCAAGATCTGATTTTTTTGGGATTACGAGAAAGAAGCTTCTGTTTCTCATCTCATTTTTCTCGATGTTTGATCTCATGAATTCAGAGAAGTCATTGAATAATTCCTGATTCGGAACCCTGCTTTTTAGCTTTTCCAGGTAATTGTCAATATTCAGGTTGTTTGTGGTGACTATGAATTGAACAGGGAAATCAAGGCCATTAAGGAATTTCTGGAAGCCGTAGATGATTGTGTCTTTTTCCTCTTTTGTCTTGATGCTGAAGTTTAAAGGAGTTATTTGCAGGACTGCAATCTCTGTGTGGCTCTGGATGGTTGAGTTTTCGATTCTTTTGATGTTTATCAATCGCTTCATGTTAAGCGAGTTGACTGTAGCAGTCCTGAATTTGAAGAAATGCAGGAAATGCTTTATCCATTTGTCACAGTCAAAGAAAACAAAGAATATGCCGATTGTCACAGGGAAAAATGCCAGCATGAACTTGGCAAGTGTTGAGATTTCCAGCTTGAAGATTACGAGAAGGATGAAGCCAAAAAGGGATGCCCATGCAAGCTGGGTGAAGGTCAGCCCGAAGATAATCTTTTCCTTGTGCTGGAGTTGTTGAGGGATTTCATAAGCCATTACTAACTGGTAGGCTTTGATTATTAATGGGTGGATGTCGGAGGAGAGGGGACTTAGAGTTCCATTTGGCAAAAAAATATAAATCTAAGGTAACAATAAAGATACCATGGACAAGATAATGGATCTTAATACAATTGAGGTAAAGAATAAGAAACACTTTCTTGATAAATTCCTGGAACATGCGAGAAATACTTCTCTTGAGGTCAGGAAAAAGTATATGGATGAGATTCAAAAAATGATTAGCGACCCAAAGTGGGAGAAAAGATATTTTGGTTTTGATCTCTTTAAGAATATAATTTATTCTGTCAGAAAGGAATATAATGATAAGGAATTAATTAATATTCTCATAAAAGGCTTGTCAGATACTGATGGCAGAGTAAGGAATAATGCTTATTATTCTTCAGGAAAATTTTTTGGTTTGGATTCATATGAAGACCCCGAACCCTATGTGTCTGGGTTTTTTACACTATATGAAAAGTTTAAAAAACAAAATAACCAAAAAATAAAGAAAACATTTGCAAGAGCTATCAGGGAATATAATTGTCCTGTTCTATATGATCTGATGGAAGCGAGGGAGTGCTTTGAGGACTATTGCCAAGCTCTTGATGAAGTTGATGAATTCTTAGGTATTGAAGATGAATTTGAATTCATATTTTATACAAAATGATCTAACTAACCCATCATAGCAATATACTTAACTGCCTGGGCAACCTTATCTCCAGCATCTGAGGAAAATACCGACTTAAATATCACTTTGATTATCAGGACGATAAATATCAGGTCGATGATAAAAAAGCAGGCAACCATCACAAGTATTTTCACGTTCTCAAACATCGGGATTTCTATCAGCATCGAACATCCAAGAATGATTATTGCATCAAGGAATGTGATAAATATAAACATCCCAAGCATGTGCAGTATTAGCTTACCATAGCTTTTTAGTGGCGGAATAAAATAGCAAAATATCCCTATGGGTGCAAAAATTATCCCAAAAGATACTACGAGATACCTTATCAAAAGCAGGATTATAGTTAAGAATAGCACAATCACATAAGAAAATATTGACAGGAATTCAAGGCCTATATTTACGATGTTGTCTGCTGTGAGCATGAAAAAGTGCGGGTCAACCATTGAAAGTATCGAAGATGTCAATAACCCTGCAATCTCTATCACAAGCCCATACAGATAAAATGATGCCTGAATCAGCACAATCATTATGATTGTGTTTTTCAGCCATTCCTTTGCCATCTCTCTTTTGATTACATTATGGCCTGAGAACAGGAACTGAAATCCTGAATACATGAATAAAAAGCCATAGAACAGGCTCACACAGTAGACCATTATCGCCCAGACTCCATAAAACAGATCAACTGAGGGTGGGTTTTCCAGGAGTTTCCTTGTCAAATCAAGGAGAGGCTGAAGAGGAGAGTTCAATAGCTCGATAAAGAATTCATACATCTTCTCAGGGATGCATGATGCAAGGTTTGTAAGGCCACATTCCTCTGCTGAGACAAATGGTACAGAAAGGATCATGACTCCAACAGGCATGATATATTTTCCCCAGTACCTTTTAATCAAGGCATAAATTATTCCGCATATTATTATGAAGATGATTATCTTAAAGAGCAGATTCCAGGAGCTTGATAGCTCTGTTTTTTCAAAATCCTGTATTTTCTCGCCTTTAAGTGTATAATCGCACTCGGTTGTTTTTGTCTGGAAAAAATCAGTTGATGTAAGCTGGCATTTGCTTGCATCCTTTACATACAGAAGATTATCATTTTTTATGATATTCTTTATCTCAGTTGAATCCTGCCTTGTGGTTTTAATGTTCAGAAAGTAATATGGTTTTTTTGAAAATTCTGCGGAGTATATGAATTCCTGCTCTTTGTATAATGAATTATTGAAAGCTAATTCTATGCTTGTCTTATTGTCTTTGGTAAGATTTCCTTTGTAGGAGTCATAATACTTGCTTATGAAAACAAAATCTGCCTGAGGCTTATGGTTGTAATATTTTACATCTTCTCTGTCTGTGAGCTGGAGGGAGTAGGTTGTGTAATCAGTATAATCATAATCGCAATCATAGCAGTACAATCTGCATCTTCCATCCCTGTATCTGCAACAGAATCTCTCCCATTCATAATGCCTTTCTCTAAGCTTTGCCTTTATATCCAGGACTGCCTTTATGGTTGAATCTTTGTTGATTTCAAAGGAGCTGATTTTTGAAGAGCTTATCTTTTGATTATTCCTGTAGATTGAAAGCTTTGCAGATTTTGAGGATAGGGAATAGATAATCTTGCAGGTTCTGCCACTTCTCCTGTAACTGCTGTAGTAATTATCAGGGATGCTTATCTTATAATCATAGTCTGCTCTGACTTGTATCTCTTCAGGGACATAGAGGCTGTTGTTGAATCTTACAGAGGGCATTATGGTGAATATATCAAGCCAGGCTCTCTCGATTATTCCCTTGTAATGCTGATCTATTCCTGAGGGTGGCTGATCTATATTTATCTTAGAGTTATAGTCATAGATGAAGGAGTGATCAGGATATGATTGGTTTGTATAGATGAGATTTGCGATAAGGCTCTCGTTGATTTCTTCTAATTCATAGCATTCTTCTCCCAGTCCTGAGCAGTCAAATGCATAGGCATTTGCTGTTAACAGCAAAAAAATAAAAAGGATTGTGGGCTTCATCCTACCAGGTACCCCACAATCAATGGTGCAACCCAGATAATTATCAGGCCGATAACGATATAGGTTGCCATGGTCTTTGCCTGCTCACGCTTTGCCTGGTCATTTCCTGCCATTATGAAGGTCACGCCTGCAATGACCAAAAAGACAACAGCGAGGACGCTGGCAGCGTATTTGATGAAGTTGTATATCTTCATCACAGGCTCGAGGATATTATCAAAGGTCTGTTTATCCTCGTCACTTAAGTCCTGGTCAAAGTCTACTGCAAAGACAGCAGGAATGCTCAGGATAAGCAAGAGCAGTAATATTTTCAGCTTCATTTTTCATACCTCCCCTTACGGATTTTTTCGAACTCTTCCAGACTGCCATATTTGTATTCGATGAA
>CAYOOQ010000080.1:0-6075 GCA_964405675.1 uncultured Methanosarcinales archaeon
GTTCAACCAGTGATAGGTTATCTGGTTTACATAATAATGTTTCCAACCAAATACGGTATATCATTAATGGATAGGGTTGCAAACAAATACAGGGAACTCGTGAAACTTTATGGTTATATCTCGATTGGAATTGGCTTCTTGGGAATGGTCTTTATCACTATTTCACTCCTTTTAACTGCATTAATGTGGATATTTAGGCCCGAGGCAGAAGAGGGAAAAGTTGCCCTTCTTTTGCCATTTACAAACATTCCCGGCATAGGATATCTGTCATTCTGGCATTTTTTTATTTCAATCTTCGTGCTTGCAATCTTTCATGAATTTGCCCACGGTGTTGTTGCAAGGGCACATAAAATTGAACTGAAATCAACTGGTTTTGCCCTGTTAGGTATTATCGCTCCTCTCTTTCCAGCAGCATTTGTTGAGCCAGATGAAGAGAAGATGAAAAAAAAGGATGATGTTGCCCAATACTCAGTATTTGCGGCAGGCCCCATGGCTAATATGATACTTGCAGTAATATTTGGATTGTTATTCGCGTTTGTTTTTGTACCTATGGAAAATAATCTTACAAAGCCAATTGGTTTTACATATGAAACAATAAATGAAACCTCACATCCTTCAGTGGAAGCCGGACTTCCTGAAAGAGGCATAATCAATTCCGTTAATGGTCAAGAGGTAAATATGTACACTGATTTTATAACAGCAATGTTTTGCATTTCTCCCGGAGATCAGATCTCTCTTGGAATAAACAATGAAACCTATCATCTGACAACTGTACAACATCCTGATGAGCAGATGGACAATGGATTCATCGGAATAACTCCTATACAAAATGAAAGAAGAATTCTTGAAGAGTATGAGGGCTGGCAGGCAGCAACAATCAGTTGGTTTACTAGCCTTTTCAAATGGCTTTTCCTGCTAAATTTCGCAGTTGGGCTTATTAATCTTTTGCCGATGGGCCCTGTTGATGGAGGAAGGATGTTTGGCCTTGCCCTTGAAAGGACAATGAAAAACAAAGAAAAAGCCAAAAAAATCTGGGCATTTGTCGGCTTTATGTTTTTGGGAATAATCATCCTGGGGCTTTTATTCACTTATGTAGGCAATCCTTTCATGTATTTTCAATAACTGGCCGTTTGCAATGGTAATATAAATTCCAGCACAGTAGTATGAAATTGAAGCGTGCATAAATAATGTCAGCACGAAGCTATTGTTATCAATTAATTAATTAAGTAATCAATTCCTTTATGCCCTGCGTTATTTTTATTCAAAGCTAAAAATGGTCCCCTGTCATCATTGAGATACTTCGCTTCAACACCTTCGTAGCCCATTGCTTCGGCAATCTCCCCAACACACTTAGCAACATCGTACCCCATGTTTCTTGCTGCTGGCTTAATGTTTCTGGTGGCGCTATCCATCCTTCCTACCTGCTCAAAAGGTTTGGTTGACATTACATCATATACTGTTTTTTTAAACACTTCACCCTTAATACCAGTTAATTTTGTAGTATATCCACCAATTATGTCTTCAACTGTTTCTTTTACTTTAATATCATAACCAGGCATCTTAGGGATATTTGTTTTTCTCCCGTATGTTGCATTCCTTTGTTTTTCATGCAAACCTGTTTCTGGGCCACCCTTCCCCATATAATCTCTTAGCGGATCTTTTCTCATACAAATCACCTCTTATTGTTTGATTTATACTACTAAGAAGGAACTACTATTTAAACTTTTCGTTTGTTTTGTCATCATGCGGTAACGACAAAACTTATAGAATGTCTTTTCTGGTGTTTTCAAGGGCTATTTCTTTTGCTTTCCGCCTATAACTGGCGTATTTGTCTTCTGGAGAATATTTAGGTGGTTTGTGGCTCACAGAACGCTCTCCGCAATCACATATTTCCTTCATGGTGTATTCCTGGCAGTTTTTACAAAAAAGAATGTGCCTGGCCATTTTATTTGCTTCTTTTAAACTCCACTTGCCCTTTGCACTTTCCAAGGGAGCTGTCAATTGTAGAAGTTGTTTTTTTCAGCATCGTTTCGGCAGTCCTGTAATCATCCGCTTCCACTTTTAAATCGTATTTACCGGCACCCATATAAGTTATACTGACTTTTTCATCGTGCTTTTTGGCTTCTGTTAACGCCTTCCTTATTTTTTCAACACCATCCGGCTCATGCAAAATTATAGAATACCTTCCCTTAAGCTCGACAGTGGGTAGTTTTATCCTCTGGAAAACCAGCTCTTTTAGTTGTTCGTGGATTTTTTTATCAAGCCCAAGGACATCCAGCGTAGCGTTCTCTGAAACTACTTCTTCAAAGAAATCAGAAAGATACTCATAATCTATACTATCCATTATTTTTTTATAGAATTCCTTTACACCCAGCTTGTTCTCTTTTGCAACCAACTCAATTATTTTTTCAGCTTTGAGCTCTTTTTTCATCTGCTCAATTTTTTTCCTGTGTTGGTTTTTATTTACTCTTCTCAAAGAAAGGTCAATGTGGCCCTTGCTTTCATGGATTCTCAATACCACGCAGACAATCTTCTTTCCTTCTTTCACATAATCACGAATATTCCTGATCCTTCCGGGAGAAATCTCGGATATATGAAGCATACCGCTTTTTTCATACTCATCCAGTGTGACAAAAACTGAATTAAATTGTATTCTTGTAACTGTACAAATTACAATTTCAGATTCTTCAGGGTATCCTTCCTTTTTAAGAAGCATTATTCGAGTACCTCTAAAACCCTGCCCTTGATCTTTGCTTTGCCGCCTGTCGGCTCTGCAAGCAATTTATCACATACAAGGCATTTTACAGTCATTGAGCTTTTCCCAAAAATGATCTGTTCATTCTTGCATTCAGGACATCTAACCTTAATGAATTTGCTTGTTGATTCGTTTATTTGTCTCATAATTACACCTTAATCATAGTTTTATTCCAGAAATTGCAGGCTATTTAAAAAAGTTTAGGTTTTACCAGTAAATAAACCCAACAAGTTCATTGGATTTCCAAAAAGTAGTTTTATTATTCATTCCCAAAAGAATATCACTTTATCGTCAATTTCTCCCCTGCTTTCAATTTCAAACCCCTTCTTATGTGAAAAGGTGCTATTACTTCAAACACTTCAGGAGGGTGAGAAGATCTCTCGGGGATGACTATTGCAGCCTTCTTCCCGTATACATCCACTTCATACACCCTGATATTGCCATAGGTCCTTTCTCTTGTTTTAAAACCTTCAATGTTCACCTGTTTTTTCTGCCCGATAAATTCCTTTATCAGTGCCTCATCGGAAACCATGTTAAGGGTTCCTGGGTAGGGCTTGAAATGAAGCTTTTCTTCAAACTGTTTCATATAACCCGGAAGCTTTGTGTAAAACCTCCCCTGGCCAAGCCCGTCAACAATTTTCCCCGTAAGCTCTTTTCTTTCAAAAAGGGGTGTGATTATCTCCTGTACACTTCTTAATTTTTTCCTGCCTTTTTCCTTAAGACTTATGTGAAGCCCTTTTTTGGCAGCAGACTTATTAAGGTAGCCTTCCTGCTCAAGCATATTAATCTTTCTGGATACTGTTTGCTGTGAAAGCCCTATCTCTTTTGAAAAACGGGTTGTAGCAATTACCGCCTCCCCAAAAAGTCCTGTTTTTCTTGCAATGTGCAATAAAATCCAAGTATTATCCTGCATCAGAGAAAGTGAGTTTTTTTAACTTATAAATGTTAGCCAACATCCATTTATTATGTTACTCAACATCATCATTCACCATAATTCAATCGCGTCATCATATTTACTGGTTTGTCTGTTACATGCACTTACTATATTTTTTATTTATTCACTTATTTTTATGTCTGCCCCTTTTTTCAACTACTTCAAGGCGGGCCAATACTTCAGTATCTGCGTACGCTTTTTTTACGGCTTCAAGACAATCTTCGCAAATGGTGTTGTGCCTGCTGTCAAGTGCCTGTTTCAACAGGTGCAGATCAACTGCTTTGTCCTCTGCTTTTGTAGAAGTAAATGAAAGCCCGAAATCTATGAAATAAACTACTCCTTCCGAATAAATCATATTGGAGGTTGTCAGGTCCCCATGGATTATGTTTTTCCTATGCAGCATGGCTATCTGTTTTCCAACTACAGATGAAATCTCACAATAATCAAGCTTTTCAAGATGGTCGGAAAGCTTTACTCCTTCAATTTTTTCCATCTCAATTATCATATCTTTTTTATCTATATTCAATATTTTTGGTACGGGAATTCCTGCCTTTTTCAATATTCTGGCTTCCCTTGCTGTTCTTGCTTTCCTTAACTCAAAGTCTATTTCAGGGAGCCTGTACCCTTTAGCAACCCTTTTTTTAATTATTCTGTCGTCTGTTTCATAAATGATAGCTTCAGCTCCCTGGCCTATTTGTTTCATGTTAAAATCAAAGAAAAAGGATTAATAAATAAAAGTTTTTATTCCAGTATAACGATTGCTGATTCCGGGCACTGGGCTTCGCATGCCCTGCATCCTATGCAATCATCAGGATTTTTTATGTTCGGTGAGCTTTCACCTTTCTCAAAAACATCCACCGGGCAAACCTCTATGCAGGTGCCGCAATTGGTGCATTTTTCAGTATCAATTTCAGGCTTCATTTTTTTTCTCCTCTCTTTTTTTCAATACTTCAATTACCCTTATCTCACATATTCTCAATGGATAAAGGTCCTTAAGATGCTTCTTAAGCTCATTTTGAAGCTTATGGTTGATTATTTCCCCCATAAAATCTTCAAGATTGGTCTTGCTCAAGTGCTTTGTTATCAGGCTTTCTGCTTTTTTCCTCAGCATGCTTAAAACCGCCTGGCTTGTGTTGCCATTTGTTATAAGTAGTGGCTTAAGCCTTAGTTTTACGCCATCTTTGCTTTCTGCAATAAAACTATGGTCTATCCTGTCCCTTGATCTCCTGACCATCCTTTTTACAGCAGAAGGTATCAATCCATAATATTTCAGGCTGGTTACCGCCTGCCCGTCTTTTATTCCATTGATTGAGAATTTCACGTTAATGTTTTGCTTTTTCATATCCCCTGTTATTGACATGAGATTTGATTGGACGGTTCTACCCACCAGGTTTTCGGGGGCCATAACTAGCGATTCCCCCAACTGAGCATTCTTGAACTCATTTGGTGCAATTATCTTTACCCATTTCTTTTTTTTCCATTTTAGGGTTTCTTTTGAACTTTTTTTTGGTTTTGCCATGTGAATCTCCTATTAAAAGTTATAATGATAATTCTGTTTGGGATAATGGGGTATTTATAAAATTATCTTTTTTATAACTCAGGAAAAGGCATTTTCCTACCTATTTTTTCTAACCTTTTTAAGGCTGGCGGAATAATCAGATTTAAAAATAAAATATCTACGCTATCTCTTATGATTTATGTGATTTTAGTTGAGCCGGAAAACCCTGGTAATATAGGGGCTGTTGCCAGGGCCATGAAAAATTTCGGCTTTGACAAGCTGGTGCTGATAAACCCAAAAAATTCTTATGATTGTGATGAAGCGATTGCCAGGTCAAAGCACGCGAAAAACATACTTAAAAAGGCAAAATTAGCAGACGAGGATTTTTTGGACAAAATGGATTATATTGTGGCCTCGACCGCAAGGCTGGCTTCCGATTATAATATACCCAGAATTCCCATAACCCCTGTAGAGCTTTCAAAGAAAATGAATCATGACTCAAAGATAGGCATTTTATTTGGGCCCGAAAGCACAGGCCTCAGGAATCACCATATTCAAAAATGTGATCTTCTGGTAAGCATACCAACCTGTGGAAAGTATACTTCCCTTAACTTAAGCCACGCTGTAAGCATAATACTTTACGAAATATCAAAACAAGCAAGTAAAGTGAGAAAAGCCGAAATAGCCAACAGGGATTACAAAAACTACATAATGGAAAAACTCCAGGAAGTGATTGAATCTTTGCCTTTCAACACCCAAACAAAAAAAGAAACACAACTAAAGGCCTGGAAAAGAATATTTGGCAAGGCTCAACTAACAAAAAGGGAAGCATTTGTAGTCTTTGGCTTCTTCAAAAAACTAAACGAAAAAATAAAACCTCAAAATAAA
>CAYOOQ010000081.1:0-2610 GCA_964405675.1 uncultured Methanosarcinales archaeon
CCAAAAGCAGTATTGTGATACAGCTTTGCATCCTTTGAGCCATTCACTTCCGAAGCAAAAGGATACATCTTCCTCAACATAGTTTCAAGTTTTCCCATGCACCCTATCGTCGAAGAGAAGTATTTATAATATTAGCTGATAAAAAAATTCCAATCGGAATTAAACAAAAATTAATTTATGCGTGTAAAAATTAATTTTTGTGCGTAAACAACCTTCGCTAAAACAACAACAAAAACTAAAAACAAAAATTATGGCAAAAACCATAGCAACAACCACTAAAGTAACTAAAAAGAGCTAAATTTTATAAACCTTGCCCGGACTCTTTTTACCAATATGGAGTTCAATAGCGACGGCTCGATAAAAGTGCCAGAAGTACTGAAGAACAGGAAAAGAATCCCCGACCACGTTAAAATCCTTAACCTCATACAGGAATTGCCCTTTCAGGTGGGCAAAAAATTTCTTGCTGAGATAATAAAGGGTGAAGACACCAAAAGGATAAAAAAGCTTAATCTAAGCAGGCTAAACAGCTATGGCAGCTTAGGATTATACGATTACAAAGATATATACGAGCTTATAGAAAAGATGAAAATCAGGGGATTAATACAGGTAACACAAGACAGAAAAACAAGATTTCTCCCGGTGCTGGAATGCACAAAGAAGGGCATAAGAGAAATAGAGACAGGGGGAGAATCAAAAGAAGAGGAAAGCGTATACCTAAACTATGAAATCTGCGAAGTGACCGAAAGGGACAAGCAGCTTTTCAACCATTTCGGCTCATTTCTGGAAGGATTCAATGACGAGCAAAAAAAGGCAATAATTGAGCCTGCAAGACACATTTTATGCATAGCTGGTGCGGGCTCAGGCAAGACCACAGTACTCACCAAAAGAATAGAGTTCCTCACCAACTGCAGGAATATCAACTCATCAAAGATACTCGCCATCACCTTCACAAGGAAAGCCAGGCAGGAAATGACCAAGAGAATTTCCAAAAAGATTCCTGGACACAATGTTAATGTTGAAACATTCAACTCCTTCTCAGAAAAGATACTGCAAAAACATGGCTCAAAATATTATGACAAACCCTTCAGGGTTATGGAATTCAAAGACAAGATTAAAATCTTCAGGGAAGCAATTGAAAGTAAGGGTTATGGTATAAAAGAAGCCCTCAGGACATACTACACACCAAAAAAATTAAGAACATTTGATGAAAAAAAACTCTTTTTTGACATGATATTCCAGATTTCATCAATTCTCGAAAGCTGCAAAAACAACAACACTCTCAAAGATTTAAAACAAAAAGTGCATAACCTTGATGCCTCCGGTGAAAAAAACAGGGCTTCATTCATAATCTCAATAATCAATAAGGTTGAGGAATTAAAACAGGAACATGGTTTGAGAGATTATACCGACCAGATAAAAGACACCCTTAAATTATTTGAAGCAAACAAAGAAATCATTCCAACATACGAACACATTCTGGTTGATGAATACCAAGACGTTAACGAGCTACAGGTAAAAATAATTAAAAACCTCAACCCAAAAAACCTCTTTGTTGTGGGTGATCCAAGGCAAAGTATCTACGGCTGGCGGGGGTCCCAGATAGAATACATAATGAACTTTGATTACAAAGATGCAAAAGTTTTGCAACTCCGGAAAAACTACAGGTCAAGCCCAAAAATAGTCAACAGCTCAAACCAACTAATTAAAAAGATGGGCCTTCCCAATATAACCCCAGTTAAAACAGATGAAGAAAAGATTACTATAATATCCCACACTAAAGAAGACGAGCAGGCATTTTTCATAGCAAAAAGCATCCTATCCCTGAATGAAAAAAGAAACGAAATATTCATCCTGGCGCGTACCAACAAGCAGCTTGAAAAAATGGCAGAATTTCTGGAAAGGGAAAAAATAAATTACCTTAAAAAAACTGAAGAGATGAATCAGGAAGCTGAAGCTACCGAAACACAGGTGACATTAAGCACGGTCCATGCAATTAAAGGACTGGAAGCAGAAATAGTCTACCTCATCGGAGTAAACTCAAGCATGTACCCTTGCCTTGTCTCAGAGGACAACGTTGTAGAAACCCTAAAATCCTCCGACTACGATAAATACTCTGAAGAATTAAGGCTCCTGTATGTTGCCATGACAAGGGCAAAAAAAAAGCTAATAATAAATTATTTTACAACCTTAAGCCCTTTCATAACCAGAGACGTCAAAAGTTATTTTGAAGTAGTCCAAAACGGCAACACCCCCAGCATACTTGACAAATTAACCCAGTGGAGAATACAAAAAAGAATTGAGAACAACCGCAACATTCCCCATGAAAAAACACTGATGGAGCTGACAAGAAGGAACCCCAGCAATTATGAAGAGCTCTTATCAATTGAAGGTATCAACGAGACACATGTGGACAATTTTGGTGACGAATTGCTAGACATACTCCACAACAGGTAAGGTATATTTTCCTTGACATGTACTGATAAAAACTTACAAAAAGCAAAAAAAGCAAAAATAATATTAAAACAAAATCATAACTGTTGAACATAATGGGAAAAAAACAAGTCAAAAGCAGTAACAGCAATAATAATAATAATAATAATAATAATAATA
>CAYOOQ010000081.1:2710-5941 GCA_964405675.1 uncultured Methanosarcinales archaeon
AATAATAATAATAATAATAATAATAATAATAGTAAAAAAAATAACAATGATAAAAATAATGATAAAAGCAAAGAAACTAAAGAGAGTAAGAAAGAAAACAACAAAGATAAGAAGACAATCCTTGTATTATGCGCCCACAATGATGACCACATACTAGGTGCAGGAGGCTCCCTTGCAAAATACATTAAGGAAGATAAAAATGTTGTGGTAATAATTTTCTCTTACGGTGAAAGCTCCCATGCCTGGCTCCAGGAAAACGAAACCATAAAGATGAGAGTGAAGGAATCCCACAGGGCTGACAAATACCTTGGGATAGACAAGACCTACTATTACGGGCTAAAGGAAGGCAATTTTGAAAAAGAATTCGATGAAAAAAATCTGGGTGAAAAGCTAGGCAGGACAATCAAAGTCCTTAACCCAACCAAAATATTTACACATTCATTTGACGACCCTCACCCAGACCACAGGGCAGTTTACAAAAAAGTGATTGAAACCATTGAAACACTTAAAAAAAATTTTGATGTTTACTCATTCGACATATGGAATCCTTTTAACCTGAGAAAAAGGCACAGCCCAAAAATGATTGTTGATGTAACAGAAACATTTTCACTTAAAATGAAAGCTTTTTCACTTCATAAAAGCCAATGGCACGCAAAAGCCATAATGACACCTGCCGCTTATGCAAGAGGATTACTTAACGGCCTCAACCACAATATGAGATACGCAGAAGTATTTTACAAACTAAAGTAAAGAATTAATAAAATCAAAAAAATAAAATGAAAAAAATAGTAATTGCAACCGATGGATTTTTGCCCAGATGGGACGGCATAGTAAGATTTTTGCTGGAAATAGTTCCTAAACTAGAGGAACATTATGAAGTGAGGATACTTGCCCCAAAATTTGAAGGTGATTACTACAACCCCTTCAATTGCGAAGTAATAAGATTTGACCTTCTTAAAATAAAATTCGGAGACATCTTTTTCGCAAAGCCTGCGAGCCAGAAAAAATACATTGAGGATGCAGATCTTGTTTTTGTCCAAAGCCTTGGAAGCATAGGAATGTCTGCAATAAGAGCTGCCCACAAACTAAACAAGCCAATAGCTGTATACACCCATCTCTTAGAATGGGACCTGGCGGTAAAAAGCATAAAAAGATTCAAAAAGATTTCAAAACACCTTGCAATAAGATTCACCAGAAAATTCTACAATAAATGCGACCTTCTTATGTGCCCTACAGAAGAAGTTGCCCTTAAATACGATAAGATAAAAGTAAGAACACCAAAGAAGATAATAAGTCTTGGAACTGATACAAATATCTTTATGCCTGCAGAAAACAAGGAAGAAGCAAAAAGAAGCATAGGTATAGAATCTGAAAAAACAGTCATAGGCTACCATGGAAGGCTTGGCCGTGAAAAAGACCTAATAACTCTTTACAGAGCTTTCAGGCGCATCGAAAGCAAGCACAAAAATGTCAAATTACTGATAGTAGGAGAAGGTGTAAAAGATCAGGAAGCTATTTTCTCAAGCCAGAGAAATATCATAATGCCCGGCTCAAAAATGGACGTGGTACCTTACCTGCAGGCAATGGACATATACGTCCTGCCTTCACTCACAGAAACCACTTCCCTCTGCACCCTTGAAGCCATGTCCTGCGGCCTGCCAGTCATCAGCACACCTGTTGGATATGTAAAAGATTACATCGAAGAAAGGGAAAACGGGATGCTTTTTCCTTTCAGGAATTCAATGAGACTCTCCATGAAAATTGAGCTATTAATGAAAGATAAAGAGCTTAAAGATAGGCTTGGCAAAAAGGCAAGAGAAACCATCCAAGAAAAATTCAACTGGAATAATACCTACAGGGAAGTAAAAGAAACTATAGATGGCCTGCTGTAATCATTTCTTATTTACAAAAATTTTATAACCAATCATTTAATCCTGGCAGGATGGAAAATAACAGGGTTAACGAATTTATAGAAAATCCGAAAAAAGCTCTTTTCAAGCTCACTCTTCCTATTCTGGTAACAATGTTTGTGCAGGTTGGCTACAACATCACAGATACAATTTTTGTTGGAAGACTAGGGGCCGAAGCAATAGCCGCAATAACCTTCGCATTTCCAATTTTTATCCTCATGATTTCATTAAATGCCGGAATAGGAATAGGCATGGGCTCCAAGATCTCAAGAGAATTGGGCAGGAATAATATCAAAAGCGCAAGAAGCACCGCAACCCACGGAGTGATTCTCTCAATATTCATAGCATTTTTGGTTTTTATATCAGGAACAATTTTCATAGAAGACATCATCAACCTTCTGGGGGCAGACGAAGATGTCAAACCTCTTGCTATACAATACCTTGCAATACTCCTTTTCGCACCGTTTTTCATGTTCCCTGCAGGAATATTCAATCAGATATTCAACGGGCAGGGAGATACAAAAACACCCATGAAAATAATAGTATTTGCATTAATAGTGAATATAATCCTTGACCCAATTTTTATCTACACATTAGAACTTGGAGTAGCAGGAGCAGCTTATGCCACCCTTTCAGCATTCGGATGTGCTCTTATAACATTCCTTTACTTTTTCATTAAAAAATCAGAAGTACAGTTCATAACAAAAGGCTTCAAATTCAAAATCCACATCATAAAAGAAATACTATCTGTCGGAATTCCCGCAACCCTCACAATGATTACAATGTCAATTTATCTCTTTTTCATAAACAGGTTCATGGCCCATTTTGGAACAGACTACGTGGCAACATTCGGAATAGTCGCAAGACTTGAAAGCATCGCCATAATGCCCATCAACTCAATATCAATAGCAATAATAACTCTTACAGGAATGTTTTATGGTGCAAAAAGACTTGACCTTCTGGATAAAATAACATGGTACGCCCTCCGAACAGCAACACTACTATCAATACTGGTAGGTATCGTATTCTTCGCAATACCAGGAATATTATTTATGATTTTCACAAACGAAAACCATATCATAGAACTGGGAATAACATACATGAGAATCAATGTTTTCACCTTCCCTTTCATGGCAATCACAGCTGTAATAAGCAGGACAATGCAAGGGATGGGTTATGGCTTCCCGGGCATGATTGTTAACTTCACAAGAGTTTTATTTATTGCAGTACCCCTTTCATTCGTTTTCATATACTTCTTCGGATTTCCCTACACTACAGTCCCAATAGCAGGAGTTATAGGGGGAGCTATAGGTTCAATAGT
>CAYOOQ010000082.1:0-5832 GCA_964405675.1 uncultured Methanosarcinales archaeon
TGTGAATTTCTTTATTATTGAGGGAATTTAATTCAGGAACCCATTTTTTAATATATTCACAATCAAAATCAAATCTTTCCTGTTGTCTCCAGGGATTAAATATTCTAAAATATGGTTGGGCATCACAGCCAGTGGAAGCGGCCCATTGCCAGTTGCCATTATTAACACAAGGGTCATAGTCTATAAGTTTTTGGGCAAAATATTTCTCACCCTTTCTCCAGTCAATATGCAGATCTTTAACTAAAAATGAAGCAGTAATCATTCTCACACGGTTGTGCATAAAACCAGTTTTGTTCAGTTCCCTCATTCCAGCATCAACAATTGGAAAACCGGTTTTGCCCTCACACCAGGCTTTAAATTTATCATCATTATTTTCCCATTTTAATGAATCATATTTTTTGTAAAAACTACTGCCAAAAACATGGAGAAAATGATAAGCAATATGAATCCAAAAATCCCTCCAGTAAAGCTGCCTGATTAAAGGATGGCTCACCCCCAGATATTTTTTAAAATAATGATATACTTCCCTGACTGAAACTGCCCCAAACTTTATGTATGCTGAAAGCTTGGTGGTTGAAACAATAAAAGGAAAATCCCTTGTTTTCTCATAATCCTTAAAATCACCTGCATTTTTCAATATATTAACTGCCTTATCCCTCCCACCGGTCAATGCCTTATCCAAACCGGAATGAAGCTCTTTTAATCTATTCTTATCGTCGTTTATTTTTGAAGAATTAAAGTTAAATTTGCTTAAAACAACCGGTACATTAATATCAAAAGCGAGGGCTTTTTTATAAAAAGGCGTGAAAACAACGTAAGGCGAACCATCATTCTTAACTACAGAACCTGGAGGATTCAAAAGGGAATCATCAAAGCTTTCAAATGCTGCATTTTCTTTCTTGCAAATCTCTTTAATCTTTTGATCCCTCTTCATGCTAAAAGGAGTGTAATCTTTATTTACAAAAACAGATTCTGCCTTGATTTCTGGAATGATTTTGCCAAGGACATCTTCAGGCTTTCCATAAAACACATGTAACTTTCCAGCATTCTTTACTTTTCCGGTTTTTCGAAGGTTCTTAAGCTGTTCATCGAGATCAAAAATACATTCAATCATAAAATCAACTGCCTTTTGGCTTTTATAACTATTCTTCTCAATCTGCGCAGGATCAAGAATAAAACACAAAAAGACATCTTTTGAAACTGAAAGGGCTTTTTTCAAAGCAATATTATCATTTAAACGCAAGTCCCTTCTGAAAATAAATATACTTTTTTTATACATATTAACGTAAAATATCCTTTAATTAATAAAACCTACTGCCAAAACTATTTATTAAAAAATAAACAAAAACAATAAGCAATGTACAATAAAAGCCAGGCACAAATCACCAAAAAAATCTTATAATTCCATCAAGCAACTTGACCATAGCAAATTTTTTAAATCCACTTGATATCTGCATTAATACAATGATTGAAACAGCCAAAAATACAGCCAAAAAGGCAGGGCAGTTCCTGCTTGAAAATTTCAAAAAAGATGAATTATTGTTTACTGAAAGGCATATGTCAAAGGAAATAGTCACAAAATACGATCTAGAAAGCGACAAAATAATTAAAAAAGAGCTTGAAAAGGCTTTCCCACACCACAATCTCATGACAGAAGAATCCGGTGTGACGGACAAGGATAGTGAATACACATGGATAGTTGACAGCCTTGATGGCACAGGAAACTTTGCCTCAGGCAACCCGTTTTTTTCAGTATCTATAGCACTTGCCAGAAAAGGAGAGCTTATTTTAGGAGTAGTTTATGCACCTTATCTTAATGAACTTTACTTTGCTGAGAAAAGTAAGGGAGCTTATTTAAATGATAAAAAGATAAGTGTTTCAACAATAAAAGAAATCAGCAATGCATATGTAGTTACATGTGAAGGCGGTAGCAAAAGCAACCAAAGGCTTGCAGGTATTTATTCCAAGATTTACCCTCAAATAAAAGACATGAGAAAACTGGGAAGCGCAGCAATCGAAGGGGGCTTTGTAGCCAGTGGAAGGGCTGATGGTTATATCACACTACAAATAGACCCGTGGGATGTTGCCGCAACAATCCTTATTACAGAAGAAGCTGGCGGAAAAGCAAGTGATTTCAACGGCAACCCCTGGAAAATTCAGAGAAGCGACCTTCTCATCACAAATGGAACCATGCATGATGAAATTTTAAAACATCTAAAATGATAAAATAATAAAATGGAAACAACTGACAAAAAAGCAGATGAAGAAAAGAAAGAAAATGAAAAACAGGCAGATTTATCTTCCGAAAATAGCCTAAAACTTGGGATCATGCTCAGTGGAGGAAAAGACAGTTTGTATGCTGCCTACCTTATGAAAAAAAAGGGAAATGAATTATCCTGTGCTTTAACCATGAAAAGCAAAAATCTTTCCTCCTATATGTTCCATACCCCTAACATTAGCATGACAAAGCTTCAGTCGGAGGCAATGGGCATACCCTTCATAGAAAAAGAAACAATAGGGGAAAAAGAAAAAGAGCTTGAAGACCTCCATTCTTTAATAGAAAAAGCAAAATACACCTATGGCCTCCATGGAATTATAACAGGGGCAATTTTTAGTGATTACCAAAGGGAAAGGATAGAAAAAATCTGCAAACAACTGGAATTAGAAGTTTACTCACCCCTGTGGCACATGAACCAGGAAGAAGAAATGAGAAATGTAATAAATGCAGGGTTTGAAATAATACTTTCTTCAATTGCCTGCTATGGCCTCGGAAAAAACTGGCTTGGAAAAATAATAACTCATAATGATATTAACCAACTGGTAAACCTGAACAATAAATGCGGGATAAACATCGCAGGAGAAGGAGGAGAATTTGAAAGCCTTGTTCTTGATTGTCCCCTCTTTAAAAAAAAGATACAGATTGAAGAAAAAGAAATAATCTCCGAAGATGAAAACACCGCCAACTTAGTTATAAAAAAAGCTATTCTGACAAATAAATGATTAACAAAAAATTAGATTTAAAATGAATTTTATCTCAAATATAAATAACATAATAATGAAAAGCAACAGAAAAAACATACAGTTGAAAATAATATTCGAAGGGAAAAACTTATCATATGTAAAAATTAAAAAGCAATTATTCAATAAATTTCAAAATAAACATCATCTTCATCATCCTTATGCATGCTGGCTTTAATCTTTTTTTGCCCTGAAACGTATTTAACACCCAATTTCTTCTTAAGTTTCATAGCAGCATTATAATCCCAGATATACCATACCTTATCAACTGGCTCACCGTTTTCCTCCACAACATAGCACTTAAAAAGGCTACCTGAAGACTTCTTTTCAAAATCCCAGTCAGTTACTGAAAGCTCTTTAACCTCTCCTTCTTCAAACCTCAAGAACTGTACCCTGCTTTCTTTCTTTTCTCTTTGCCATTTCCACTTTGCCATGTAATTAAAAAAAACAGGGTTTTTATAAATTTATTGCATAACAGATAAAAAGGAAGTCTTGCAATCAATAAACCAAACTTCATCTTGATAAAATATTTATACAATAGCTTTAATCTACATAAAAAATGGATGAAAGATTTCAAAAAATTAAAAAAGAAGTTGAAAAAGAACTTTCCTGTTCTGCTCATAATATGGATCATGTAATGAGAGTTTATAATCTTTCTTTGCATCTTGCTAAAGATGAAAATATTGATTTTGATGTTTTAAAAGCATCCGCATTATTGCATGATATAGCAAGGGTCAAAGAAGATAATGACCCTTCTGGAAATACTGACCATGCAATATTAGGTTCTACAATGGCAATACCCATTCTAGAAGAACTTAATTTCTCAGAAGACCAGATTAAGCATATAAAAAGAAGTATTGTCTCACACAGATACAGAACAGGGAATCAGCCTAAAACAAAAGAAGCACAAATTCTGTTTGATGCAGATAAACTGGATACTCTTGGTGCAATAGGAATCGCAAGAAGTTTTGTTTGGGTTGGAAGAAACAACGCTAAAATTTATACTGATACGAACATCGAAAAATATATTGATGAAAATTTAGGCGGTGAAATAAATGGCAGAATCCAGGATAAGACCAAACATAGCCCGCAAATAGAATTTGAGACTAAATTGAAATTCTTAATTGACAAACTTCATACTAAAAAAGCTAAAGAAATATGTACTGAAAGAATTGGTTTTTATAAAAGCTTTCTGGACAGATTAAAAAAAGAAATTGATGGTGAGTTGTAATAAGGATTTAAACTACCAACTAAGGAAGACATTTTGCCATTATTACCACCACATCTAAAATATATGAATCATCAAGAGTCATTGCTAGCCCTAATAATTCTTGGCAAAATAAAGGGAATAAGCTGCATCGTTGCCGCATTTAGGGCACTTACCGGAGACATCAGTTGAAATTATGCACCTTGTGGTTGTACCGCTGGTCTCAGCCTTAATCTCTTCTTCACAATCCTCATTACCACAGTGGAGTGTTTTTATAAACTGTTTATTTTCAATACCTTTTTTGAAATCTTCCCAGTTATCAACTTCCACTATATTATCATCGAATTCCTTTTTTGCCTTTTCGAAAAGATCATCTTGCATCTTCTGGATAATCTCAGGAATCTTTTTATTCAGTTCATCAAAATCCACAAAAAGCTTTTCTCCTGTGTCTCTCCTGACAATTACAACACTTTTCTTTTGCAAATCTTTAGGTCCAAGCTCAATTCTTAAAGGTATCCCTTTCATCTCCCATTCGTTGAATTTCCATCCGGGGGAATATTCTTCCCTGTAATCAACAAATGACCTATATCCAGCCTCACAGAGATTTTGACAAATCTCCGCAGATTTATCAAGGACTTCATTCTTACTATCCTCAAAAATAATTGGAACAATAACTGCTTTAGTAGGAGCCACTTTTGGAGGTAAAACAAGGCCCTTATTATCCGAATGGGTCAACACCAGAGCGCCAAGTGTTCTTGTTGAAAGCCCCCATGAATTCTGGAAAGGATAATGTTCCTTTTCATCTTTTCCTATGAATTTAATACCAAAAGCCCTTGCAAATCCCTGGCTTAAGTCATGACTGGTTGCCATCTGCAGGGCTTTCCCGTCAGGCATCCTCGACTCAACCGTGAATGTCCTGTCAGCTCCGGCAAACTTTTCACTTTCAGTTTTGACCCCCATTAACGCAGGCACAGCCAAGAGCTCTTCAATAACCTTTCTGTATTCTTCAAGGTATTCTTCGGTCTCCTTGTTCCTTTCCTCTTCGGTCTCATATACGCAATGACCCTCTTGCCATAAAAATTCTCTTGAACGGAGAAACATCTTAACATCCTTCACTTCCCATCTGACGATATTACACCATTGGTTTATCTTAAGTGGAAGATCTCTCCAGCTTCTTATCCATTTTGCATAAGAATAATACATTATAGTTTCTGAAGTAGGTCTTACAGCGAGCCTCTCTCCCTCTTCCCCTTTTTTTTCAACCCAGGCGACTTCCGGCTTAAAACCTTCCGCATGCTCTGCTTCTTTTTGAAAAAAGCTTTCAGGGATAAACAAAGGGAAATATGCATTTTGCACCCCTTTCTTTTTAATGTTTGAATCCAAAAAATCAACAATATTCTGCCATATTGAATAACCCTGGGGTCTTATGACCATGCAACCTTTAACAGGAGCATAGTCTGCAACCTCAGCCTTGAGAATCACTTGACTGTACCATTCAGAAATATCTTCTTCTTTTCTTACAGTTATACCTTTTTCCCCTTCATTTTTTTCTGCCATAGCTTCAGTAAAACACATCTTTTTAAAAAATTTATCTATGGAATCTTACC
>CAYOOQ010000083.1:0-1109 GCA_964405675.1 uncultured Methanosarcinales archaeon
GGCAAGGATGTCATTGGGAAATCACAGACAGGAAGTGGAAAGACACTGGCATTTGGCTGCGGCCTTATCCAGAACAGGATAAAAAACGGAATCGGCTCGATAGTCCTTGCTCCAACAAGGGAATTGGCAGTTCAGGTTAGTGACAGTCTAAGGGACTACTCAAAAAAACTTAAGTTGAACATAGTTCCAATCTATGGTGGCGTTTCCATCAGCAATCAGGTAAATGAGCTTAAGAAAGCGAACATTGTTGTTGCAACACCTGGAAGGCTTCTTGACCATTTGGAAAGGGGAACCATAGATCTTTCACAAGTGCAGGTCATTGTTCTTGACGAAGCGGACAGGATGGTTGATATGGGCTTCATTGATGACGTTAAAAAAATAATGTCCAGATGCCCAAAGGAAAGGCAGACACTCCTTTTTTCGGCGACAATGTCCCAGGAAATAAAAAGGATTGAGAAGCAATACATGAAAAACCCCGTCCGGATGGTGGGCGATGATTATGTTGACCCTTCAAAGCTTAACCAGGTTTACTACGATGTTCTGCCAAGCAAGAAATTTTCTTTGCTCGTTACGTTGATGAAAGACGAAGGAGACAGCTTAAGCCTTGTATTCTGCAACACTAAAAAGGAAGTTGATTTTATCACAAAAAATCTCAATAACAACGGTATCGAATCCATTGCTATACATGGTGGGTTTACCCAGGCTAAGAGGACACAGGCACTTAACGAATTTAAGAACCAGAAAGTGAAGGTTTTGGTGTGTACAGATGTTGCCGCCCGAGGGCTTGACATACCAGGGGTATCACACGTTTACAACTACGACTTGCCTCACGACAGGAAAGATTATGTCCACAGGATTGGAAGAACTGCAAGGGCCGGAGAAGAAGGTAAAGTGATCAATATTCTGGCGCCAAGAGATCATGACAATTTTTCAAGGATACTTGAATTGGATATGAAAGTTGAAAAACTGCAACTGCCAGAATTGATTAATGTCAACATACAGCAGGATGGCAATAGAGGTGGCCCCAGGTCCGGAGGTTTTTCAAGGAGTGGCTCAAGATCAGGCGGTCCTTCCAGAGGCGGTCCAAGAGGCCAAGGTAACTCTAGGTC
>CAYOOQ010000083.1:1209-5826 GCA_964405675.1 uncultured Methanosarcinales archaeon
TCCGGAAGTTCCCGTCCAGGAGGCCCTTCCAGAAGTGGCCCCGGGAGACAGGGGAATCCGAGAGGTGGCAATACCTCAAAAAGGCCATCTTCCAGGGGAAACAGCAGGAACAACTCAAGAAGGAACTGATTAAATGTCACTTTTTTGTGATATTTATTCTTATTATTTTACTCTTTGTTTTTCTTAATACCTATTTTCAGTATTTCTCTTTAAGATATTTTTTAGTGGTAGTACTTCATTATTTGGTTGTAATTTTTTTTAATGTTCATATGCTTCATAAACAATGCTCCATAAAAATAAGTACTGCTAAAAAGCCCACTATAACTTGATAAATTCATAATTTTTCTTTCCAAGACCTATCTTTTCCGAATAATCAAGAATGTACTTCCCCCTGAAACCCTTGTGTTTTTTAAGTATGTCAATTGACGCCTTGTCTGCAGCCACCGGGTCAAGGGAAGCTATTAAACCAATATCCGGGGCAATTGTCTTCATTTTTTTCCCAACACAATCACAGCCCCTTGTTATATTCATAACATAATTTATGTATATGTTTCTTTTATTCATCTGGGCGGCGTATGCGTATTCTGCAAGTTTCTCATGAAAGCCCTTTCCCAGGCCGAATGCCCAGTTTGGAATCATTGCTCCATGGGGGCATACAGCAATGCATCCTGCACATCCGCTGCATTTTTTTGTGATTCTGGGTATTATCTTATTGATCTTTATCGCGTCTTCTTTGCATTTATTAACACATGCTCCGCATTTCCTGCATTTTATTGGATTAAGGAATGGCTTTGAGGATGCGTGCATATCCAGTTTTCCTGCTCTTGAAGCAAAACCCATACCCAGTTGTTTTATGGCTCCCCCAAAACCTGTAAGATAATGCCCCTTGAAGTGGCTTGTCACTATGAAATTCCCGTATTCAGAAAATTCCTTAGCGATTTTACAGGACTTGAAATGTTTAAGGTTAACTTCAACTGGATAGTATCCTGTCGCAATAGTTACCGGTAACTGGCCAAAACCATGGCTTTTTGCAAGATCTTTATGCTCTTTTGCTTCAGTCCTTTTTCCCTTGTAAAGAACATTTGTCTCAATGAATCTTGAGCTGATTTTTTTCTTTTTCAAAAAATCAATTATTCCATTGTAATTTTCAGCCCCTATGAATGTATCATTGCCATGTTCACCAAAATGGACCTTTATAGGCACTTCTCCCTTCATATTCAATCTTTTGTCAAGTAGCTTCAGTATTTTCTTAAGCGCAGAATTTATAGAATCTGTTTCATAATATTTGGCCTTAGCAAAATAAACCTTTTCCATTCATGTTTTTTCAAACCTATTACTTAAAAAATTTTCCAAAAAGATACACAATCTAATTCCTAAATGATTTTCTTATAACTTTCATAATTCTAACTGGCTATCGCTATTTAGTAGTTTTTGCTTATTGAAAGTTATGAATTTACCAATGAAATAATTTGTAAAATTTCCTTCATATCCCAAACCTGTTATACAATCAAAAGATTTCCTAATTTTCTGAAATATTTCCGGTTTTCACCTTAATTTTTCCAAGAATTTGTATTTTTTCTGAAAAATATTCAATTTCAATGAAAATTTTTCAAAAAATTTCTACAAACATATATTAACTTCTTTACCATACCTATACTAACATTTTCCCTCACTCATCAACTGATGCACAAAACGACTTAACTCACACCCTGCACACATTGGTATGCGTGTTTAACAGAGTGTGCAGTTAACAGTATTCAATTCAACAGCATTCAATTCAACAACATTCGACTCAACAGCAGTTAATTTAACTGCATTTGATTTAACAGCCATTTTTATCATTAGCGGTTTAATTTAAGTATAGTTCAATTCAAGTATAGTTAAATTGGGTAAATTTTTTCCAAATACAAAAATTTTACCAGTGACAGTTTTAGCTCATTCCAATGCTTAAACTGTAAAAAATTGTTTAACCTTTAAAAAATCGTAAAAGAGGTCATTAAAAATGATAAAAAAAAACCAATCAAAGGGGAATCTTGAAAGGCAAGAAAATACCCATTTCTCTGAAAACGATACACCTGAGGAGGAAAGGCTGACAGCACTTATCTCCGACATTGAGAAATACTCTGGCGTATTAGAATCCCTAAAGAATGCGGTTAATAAGAAGGTACACAAATTTGCCCCAGACGAGCGCATTATTTACGATTCATTAATGTCCCGCCTTTCAACCGAAAACGATAATAATGATTATTTGAAAGAATTAGCTGAAAAGGCAAAAGAATATTCAATAAACAGCACCAGAAAAACCACAAATAATCTTGAATATACGGCAGCCTTAGGTTTTCTTGATCTCTCTAAAAGTTATTTCAAAGAAAGAATAAACCCGTTTACAGGAATTAAAAGAGTATTGGAAGATGGTGGCAATGTTGTGGGCACCAGCGTGATGCTGGAATATTCACTTTCTAGGCGCTTAAAAGGCAAACGTCAGGGTATGCAATCACTTGAAAAAATACTGTCAATGGGTGATAATGATTCAAGGCCTCTTGCAGGATTGAAAAAGAATTTAGATGCCTATGCCAAAGGGTTTGATGGGTTTAGTAAAAATCTCCAGGTATATCTGGGAAAAATCGATTCTGCAACAAAAAAAGTCATTGATGCATATAGTACATCTGATGACAGTAAGGATAGCTCGGTAATATCTGAGAAGTTAAAAAAGAAGCTTTACACAATCAAAAAAGATATTAACGGCATGAATGAGCAATTTGAAAACCTTGTTTCTGGTTATAACAAAAACCTGCATCAATTCAAAGAATGGTGGTATAAAAGATTTGGTTCTTTTTTTGATCAAAAACCAAAAAATAAACTTATGGAAGAACTTGAAAATTACCTTAAAAAAGACGGGGCTTTCAGTGAAACATACAGTAGAATAGAGGATTCAAAACAGGCGATTTCAACCATGACTGATAAGGCAGGCTTTTTGGAAGATGCAATTAACTCAATGAATCCTGACATAAATCCCGGGCCATCAAGCGGTTACAGGGAAAGTTTCCTGCAAAACCCTCCACCATATGAAGGAAATAAAAATGAAGATAACTCTGTTTCAGCAAAAAACGAATATAGCAAAAGCGCTAAAGAAAATGAACCTTTGAAAAGTGATAATGGGTATGGTAAGCAACCCTCAGGTAATAAGCTTTCAAGCTCAGATATAAAAGGAATCAATGAACTCCAGGCAGATTATTTTAACCGGATTAACGATAGGATTAAATCAAAAAACATTTCCTTACAGGATATGGTGGACAATTTCAATGAAATCCCTGGTAACAGCAGAACATATGAAAATCCTCAACAACAAAGCACACGCGAAATCAAGGATAGGTATAGCTCAGATTATTCTACAAAAAACGACATACCTTTCGGAGTGATTGATACATTTGGAATGCTATTTTCTTTAGGAGCATCCTCCATGTACGATGGAGCAAAGTCAATCGCAAGTGGTATGTACAGTAAGATTGGTGATGCTTATCAGGGTATAAAATCATCAATATTTAACCCATTCAGGAAAAGACCAAGATATCAAAGAGGTTTTGGTATCAATATGATATAACATAATATGATGTATAACAAATCAACAATTTCACATGCTCAAAACCTCTGACCTGATTATACTAATCCATATTACTAATCCATATCGTATCATAATATTATATCTTTATGTCTTATTAAAGAAATTCAGGCAATAAAAACACAACAAATCATTGGTAACTATGCAATTATGCTCTTCAACTCTGACTCCACCAACTCTGGATTATGTAAAAGCCAGTTATGGCCTTGTTTTTTTAGGGGTTTTTTCCTCATGGATGGAAATTTCTTCTCCTTGAAATACCTTTTATAATCCCTTTCAGGATAAAGCTTATCCTCTAACCCATAACTGATTATTCCCTTAAGGCTCTTACTACCAGTGTACTCTACTTTGTTTATTGCCCTTACCTGTTTGATTGAAGCCTTTGGATTACCTGCAAAATACCCCAATAGTGTCTGTAATGTTTCAGCAGTTTTTTCCTTTTCATCTTTTCTTGTCAACTCGATTAGGCTTCCAGCCAAATATCGAAAACAATGTCTTGCAGAAAAATGTCTCACAGGTATTGCTGGGTCAGCTGCATATACAGCTTCAGCCCCAAACAAAGAAGCATATTCAATCGCGATTGATGCTCCATAAGAATGCCCCGCAAGGTATTTTGGCTCAATTCCCTTATGCTGGCAAAAATCCCTTAAAAGATTCACATTATCATCCAGGCCTATTGGTGGACTTTTCCTGTATGGGGCACCCGATAAATATGGAGTTATTATCTTGAACCCAGGGATCTCTTTCAAGTCATAAATTTCAGGTGGAAAAAAGAACCCGCCTAAGAACAAATAAGGCTCTCCTTCACCAATTTCATCATACTTTATGACATCATCCCGAACAACAACACTCTTCATTACCGGAGGTTTTTTTATACTCTTTTTAAACTTATTGAAAAGATCTATGAGTTCTGAGTTGTGAGTTCTGAGTTTTGAGTTTCGAATTTTGAGCCGTGGGCTTGAGCGAATGAAATGAGCGAAACTTTGCAGATTTGTCTG
>CAYOOQ010000084.1:0-5802 GCA_964405675.1 uncultured Methanosarcinales archaeon
CCAATAAAACAAAACCTTTAAATATAAGTTATACACATAAGTACTGTATAGTTTGAGAGTGAAAAAAAATGGGTGTCAAAGACGAAGCCAAAACAGTTGTAGTAGGAATACTTGGAGAAGCTAGTGCCGATAAGGTAGATTCGTTTTCAGATAGCGATCCTAAAGAATTTTTAGATCAATGCAAGGATTTTCTTAGCGGGATGCTTGGTCCGGCATTAGCGGAACAGAAATTACAGGAACTCTACAGCAAATACACGTAGTTATTTTTATTTGTCAGTTCTTTTGTTTAGTGTTTTGAGAAAGGTGAGAATTTTTATTGAAATCTAAATGCAAGAGTTTAAAATGAGTGGCACTCCATACAAACAATAAATTAACTATTAAAAAATGGTTACCAAAATATAAAAATAGCCATAGTCAACATAATAGGTGTTTGCTATCAAAAAAAGAGGGTTGAGATTTTAAAAATGACAACGAATTCAGGAAACGAAGGGATTAATTTTTCCCTTGAAAAAAAAATTTTTGTTACGATCATTGTTTTGGCATTGCTGATTTCAGGGGTCAGCTACTTATCAGGGCTGTTCTTTGAAAGTTATTTTAGGCATTCGATAGTGTTGTTTGCAGCAATTTTACTAGCAATTGCCAGTGGATATCTTCTCCAGAATTATATAACTAAACCATTGAAAGAATGCATAGAATATGCCAAGACAATAGCAAATGGAGATCTGCAAAAAAGCGTCACAATAAAGGAGCACGATGAAATAGGGGAGCTGGCCAATGCGCTTAATTCAATCTCAGAAAACACCAATGGAGCCCTTCTTAATATGTCGAAGAATGTTTCAAATCTCGCACATTCCGCACAAGAGCTTTCTTCATCAAGCCAGGAAGTGAATTCTTCTGCAGAGCAGGTTTCTTCAACAATGCAACAAATTGCAAAAGGTTCAGAAAAACAATCTAAACTTGTTAATGAGACATCAGGCTCAATTGAAGAATTGAATAACCTCATAAAAGAGGTTTCAACGAAAATGGACAGTCTTTCCCAATCAGCAGATACAGCCAGCCAAAACGCTACAAAAGGAAAAACTGCAGCAGGAGAGGCAAATAAAAAAATTAAATCCATTAAATCAACTGTTGGAGATGCGTCAACTGTAATAAGCGAGCTTGGTCAAAAGGGGCAGGAAATCGGAAAGATAATTGATGTAATTAACAACATATCTGAACAAACCAATCTTTTGGCGCTCAATGCCACGATTGAGGCTGCAAGAGCGGGAGAGGCTGGAAAAGGTTTCAGTGTTGTTGCTGACGAGATCAGGAAACTTGCTGAAGAATCACAAAATGCAACACAAAAGATTTCTGACCTTATTTCAGATATCCAGGGCTCAACAAATAACGCGGTTACTTCCATAAATTCAGGAACAAAAGAAGTGGACGAGGGCGCTACAATAATCAATGAAGCTTTGGTGAGTCTTGAAGGCATTTCTGCCATAATTAACGAAATGGACAACCAGATAAAGTACATCAACAACCAAACTAACAAACAAGTGGAGCTAACTTCAACAGTGGATCAAGCAATAAATGGAGTTAGCACAGTAGCCCAGGAAAACGCTTCAGGAGGACAGGAAGTCAGTGCTTCAATGGAAGAAACTACGGCAGCAATGCAAAGGGTTGCAACAATGGCACAGGATCTTTCAAAAATCAGTGAAGATAATAAGAAGACCATGGAGGTTTTCAAGTTGAATCACGAAAAAGAAAATACTGGAAAACAAAATAAGAATTCTTGATTATTTTTAATTTTAGTTTTATAGATTTTTTCAGGGCATAGTTTAAATGAAATGATGTTTAAGCTTCCTCCTTTGTTCTTTTTTATACGAGACATAATCTGAAACTTTGGTGCTGGGAAAAGTATTAATAATGAAAACCTTTTTTCGAATAATATGAAGTTACTAAAAAAGGATTTTACAAAAGGTTTCGTAAAACTGCAAATAGAAGATATGGATGACTTGTGGTATTTGAGCCACATAATTGACATTGGAGACTTTATTAAAGGGGAAACTTTCAGAAAAATAAAGATTGGTGAAAGCGACAGTAGAAATATGAAAGTTATCAAAAAGAAGATCTTCATAAAACTGAAAGTAGAAAAGATAGAGTTCCATAAATATTCTGACATATTAAGGGTTTCAGGAAAGATTGTCGAAGGGCCGGAAGATATCTCATTTGGCAGCTACCATACTTTCAATATAGAAAGCCAGACAGTTTTTGGGCTGGAAAAAGAGCAATTTCTTGATTATCAAATAGAGAAAATTAATGACGCAACAAAGCCAAAATCTTTAGGAGTCCTTCTCTGTGTTTTCGACAGGGAAGAAGCAGTTATTGCCCTCATGAAAAATTATGGGTATGAAATATTAACAGAAATAAAGGGAGATGTACAAAAAAAGGATGAGCCGGACAGCGTAAGTGGAAATAAGTTTTACAAAGATATTGTTAAAGTCCTTTCTGATAGTGTAGATAGATACAATATAAACAAGATTGTGCTGGGTAGCCCTGCGTTCTGGAAAGAGTACCTGCTGAAAGAGATTAAGGAAGAAGAGCTTAAAAAAAAGATTATTACCGCAAGTTGCAATAATGTGGGGAAAAATGGAATTGACGAGCTTATCAAAAGGCCCGAAGTTGTTTCCGCTCTAAAAGAAGACAGAGTGGTTAAAGAGACAGGATATGTTGAGGAGTTACTAAAATTAGTTAAAACAAGAGGGGCTGTTTCATATGGGATTGACGAAACAAAAAAGGCTATTGATGCTGGAGCCGTTAAGCAGCTTCTGATTTCAGACAATCTAATCGCGAAAATGAGACAAAATGATAACTATGAAGAACTTGACGGACTAATGAAAGCTGCAAACTCCCAAAAAGCTGAAGTGCATATAATTAGTTCTGAACATGAGGCAGGAAACAAGATAGACGGACTAGGCGGGATAGGCGCGATACTAAGGTTCAGTATTGACTGATAAAAAGTAAATCAAGAATATTATAAGTTTAGTAAAATATAACTATGATATAATTTATGCTGGGATGGAGAAAATTTTGGAATTTTTACAAAAATTTTATAAATGAGTTTTTTTCAAGGTAGTTTTGAATGTCTAAAAAATGTATAATTTGTGGGGAAGAGGCAAAATATAATATAAAAGGCACAAGAGATTATTATTGCAAGGAATGTGCTAATGAGAATTTTGCCGATCTTTCAATGCTTGTGGAAGTTGAGGAAATGGCTAAGAGAATTAAGTCATTAGTGGAAAATAGGTCTAAGGCGCCACAGGAAGAAGAAATTGATTCGGATTCTAATGACGAATCTCAAAAGAGTTGAATTTTTCGTCAGTCACAATACCTTTTACATCGACCTTATCAACTCTTGAAGAAGGGCTCCCGTTGTTTTCAACCCATCTTATGAAATCATCGAGACCATCCTGAGGTTCATCAACAACTATTTTTACAGTACCATCAGGCATATTTTTAACATAGCCTTTAAGACCAAAATCAATTGCTTTTTTTCTTGTATAGTCCCTGAAAAAAACCCCCTGGACTTTTCCATGGACAATGATTTGTTTTTGCATTTTTATTAAATCCCATCTGAAACAAATAATACTTGAGCATGTGGAACTTTTTCTATGTACAAAACATTACTGGAATCTATGTTAATCAATTGCCTGGCAAGAGCAATGCTTTCCTCGCCCACCAGATTCAGAATGTATGAGCTTTTAATCAGTTTTTTCAAGTCATCTTCAGATGTCTCTTTCCCGTCGTAGAAATCGGAGGATAAATCAAGGGATTTTTCACCCTCCTCTATGACCTTTCCCTTGAGATTACTGTCACATATTGCCAGCACAAGCTTTCCACCGGAAACATGCTTTTTTACGATCATTTTTGAATTACTTAAGTATCCTTGCAGATTGTCTTGCCCCACAAGCCATGCATTTTTTGAAAAGATACTTGTCTTCTTTTACAAGCTTAGTGTCAGGTTTTCTGCACTCACTGCAAAGGACATACTCTTCGACATATTTTTCCACCTTTTCATTTATTCTTGATGCAGGAATCTTTGTCCCAAAGATAAGACCATTTTTTGCAAGAGTCCCCGGAGTTGCCAGTTCTTTCTGGACGTATTTCAGCAAGTGTTCAGGTGTCCTGCTCAAGAACTGCGCAATTTGATGGAAGTTAGTAATTATAGTTTTGTTACCCTGGATGTGTCCTTTCACTTTAGGGATCTCAAATCTTTCTACAGTTGCATGGTCCTCGGGAAGTTCTTCATAAGCCTTATTAAGTAATGTATCATAATCCATTTTTATCACAATCCCGCAAGAATTAACAGGTATTTATAAATGTTTTTAAGGTTAGTTATAATTACTGATGTAGCTAGTAAAACAAATCCCTGGATTTCAATAATGCTGATGCGGCAAAAATAACAACAACATTGGCGGCTGACGACCATTTTGCCACACAAAATGCTCTACGGGGCACTCCGGAGGAGCCATCCCTCGCCCCGCCAGCACCTATTGTTATTTTTGCCTGAAAAAATCAATTCTACCAAAGAAATCAGCTACGCACATACTTATAAGGCAAAGATTTAAATACGAATAAGATGAGTATTTAGATATGCTTCTGGATGCTTTAATTTCACCGAAAAAGGCTGAAGAAAGGCCTTGGATTATGCTTTTTGTTGGTTTTATCTATGCAGGAATCGCAATGCCTGTTGCTTATTTCGTCGACAGAACCCATTCCAGCATGATTATGATCCTTCTTACAGTTATTGCTGCGATGCCTTTCATATACAACACAATTAAGCTGGAGGAAAGAAAGGATGAGAAATGCTGTGATGAAAAGAAGCTATTAAAGGAGCACTCAAAAGCAATAAAGGTTTTCCTTTTCTTGTTTATAGGTATTACCTTGGCTTTTTCTTTTGGCAAGATTTTCCTACCAGTAGATATCACTGAGCAACTTTTTTCAGCACAGGATCAGACCATACGATCAATAAACCAGGGAGTGATAACCGGCACTTGCCAGAGTAATTCTTTTGCAACCAACCTAAACCACTTTTTTGGTTACATGAGCCATAATATGATTGTTCTTACACTGGCGATAATTTTTTCTTTTATATATGGCCTTGGTGCTATTTATATAATTGTATGGAACGCTTCGATACTGGGGATGGCCATAGGCAGTTTTGTGACAACTAATCTAACCAAACTGGCAGAATTGAGTGGATTTGAAGCATTACAAGGACATTTCCAAGTTTATTCGTGTGCTTATTTTGTGCGATATCTGCCCCATGGCTTACTTGAGATAGCCGCTTATCTTATTGCAGGACTGGCAGGAGGAATTATTTCTGTTGCGATAATAAGGCATACTGTCGGTACAAAGAAGTTTACCACAGTGTTAATTGATAGTGTTGACCTGATTGCAATTGCAATCCTTGTGCTGGCGATTGCGGCATTCATAGAGGCTTTTATAACCATAGATATACTTTGTGTCTGGCTTTGCACCTGAAGAAATAGTTAACAGGCGTGTGGTTTTTTACATTTTTTTTATAATTTAAGTTAGTAAGTAGTTAAAGTTATTTCTCTTTTTTTAATGATGCATTTAATATTTATTGGTATGAATATTTGTTGTAATAAGGTATGTGCATAGGTGGTGAGAATTAAAATGATTTTTTGCCTTAAATGCATAATTACTGATGTAGATAGGCTAATACGACAAAAATAACAACAACATTGGCGGCTGACGAACATTTTGCTTTGCAAAATCTGATTTTTCCACTAATGT
>CAYOOQ010000085.1:0-5773 GCA_964405675.1 uncultured Methanosarcinales archaeon
ATATCACAACCTCATTATCTTTCCTGCGTCAGTAAGTATAAGGCCTTCATCTTTAGTCTTTTCAACTAAGCCAGAATTAATCAATTCATCAACTGCTCTGTAGACCATTGCTGTTGATAATCCTGTTGCATCGGCTAATGACTTATAGCTTTGGATTTTATTGGAGCTTATGCTGTCCATTATCTTTTCCTGGCTTTCACTAAGCTTCATGGATAATATGGGTAAATACACCACGCTTCCTTTTTCTTCTCCCTCAGGATAATAAGCTATCCTTTTTACATGGTCTTTTCTGGCGTAAGCTCCAAAAAGCACACCCATGCTTTGAGTTTTCCTTCCTGATGTAATATTTACAATTATCTCATCTTCCAAAGAAATCTTATCAATGCTCTTTACAACAGTTTTTGCAATTTTGATTATATCATACTGCGGTATTTGAATAACTTCTATTGTAAGTATCCTGCCTATTGATTTTTTGATTAAGTCAAGGGATTCCGATATAACTTTGTCTTTTTTATCTGTTACAAGTAAAATAAGCCTATCCGGACTAATTTTAGTGCATGAAAGAAGAACCGGATCCGGACTGTAAACTGTTGATATAAGCACTTTTGCCATGTTAAAACACTGTATTTGTAAAGATACGGTGATTTATAAATCTTTTTAATGTGTTGGAAAGTTAGATTGAATTTTCCTTTATTCTACTTATTAATACTATTTTCTACATATTTGTAGAAAGTTTTAAATATTGGTGTTGTGTATCATGTTACATGAATATCAAGATTAATGATTTAGAACAATTTTTTCAAGCTTGCAATATTCAAAAATATCTCTTATTTATCACTAGGGAAGGCAACCCTTCGTTAAGAAAAAAAATTGATTCCTTAACAGGAAACCTAAAAAAAAATGTTAACAGGGCCCTTAGAAAGGAATCTCCCCTGAAGACCTTTTGCAGGGAGAACAAGCTTAATATCATCGACCTGGATTTGTTACAAATAGCCTTCCTTGAACAAACCCGAACAATCACTCTTGAAAATTATATTGAAAACAGTGTTTTTGAGCAGAACAATAAGGAAAGCATGCATAGGACAATCACTAGGCTGAAAAACTCCACACTTGTAAAAGATAACTATCTTGAATTGACTGATCCTTTTTCTTCAAAAACAATGAATAAAATCAGCCAAAAGAGCATAATAGATTTGCTTGAATCAAGCTCAGCTAAAAAAAAGAGCAAAAAGAAAATAGAGTTTGAATTTGATTCAAAGCCTTATAAAAATTTCAATGATTTATTAAAAGACCTTTATTTATTGGATAAGATATTCACTTTAAATATCCAAAATCTGGGGGGCTTTAATATAAAGAACCATGATTTATTTTATAAGAGCTATACCAAGCAAATAAAAAAAAGATATGAACAAACCCTTCAATGTGGGAAGAATTACTTTGCTACCTTTCTAAAGAATAAATGTATTAAATTCAAGGAACTGTTTTTTATTGCTAAATACTATACGGAGATGCGGGATCTGAATCAATCAGTTCTGCAGATTAGTGATGAGCTGTGCCTTGAATTTTGCGATGAAAACTCGTTGTCTAAATTATTAAACAAGAATATACTTAAACAAAACGGTTGCACTTTAGTATTAAACCAGAAGGCAATAGATGCTATTTTGGGTTTTAAGAGAAAAAATTTGGCGGATGAATCCTTATTGTCTGTTGACTACCCAGATGAATCTTTTGCTGATATTTGCTTGCCACAAAACACTTTTGAAAAGATTATGAATATTATTAATCAATACAAAAATCATGATTTAATCTTCAATAAATGGGGTTTAAAATATACTATTGGATATGGCAAGGGTGTTTCGATAAATTTATCTGGCCCTCCTGGGACAGGAAAAACATTAACTGCAAAAGCAATAGCAAATTATTTACAAAAGCCCATCTTTACAATAAACTATTCTGAGGTTGAAAATAAGTTTGTGGGCGAGACTGAGAAGAATATTGCCAAGGTTTTTGAAATGGTCAAAAAAGAAGAAGGTGTCCTGTTTTTTGATGAAGCGGATTCACTCACGACTAAACGAGAAAACGCACATGTTTCATGGGAAGTAACCAGGACCAATACTCTCCTTAAAGAAATGGAAAATTATGATGGGATATGCATTTTTGCAACCAATTTTGCCGGCAATTATGATGATGCATTTAATAGAAGACTAACAGCACATATTGAATTGAATTTACCTGATAAAAACCAATTAAACAATATACTGGAGATTCACTTCCCAAAGAAAAGCGCATTGCATGAAAGTGTTAATTTTAGTGTTATTGCAGCCAAATACGAAGGAGTTTTTTCAGGCGGGGATGTAAAAAACTTAGTCTTAAATGCAGCCAGGATTGCTTCAGGCGATGTTAGTAATAAAAATAAGGTAATTATGCAAAAACATTTAGAAGAGGCGAGTGATTTAATGGAAAATGGTAAGCGAAATATTAATGATTCAGCAAAAGAAAAATTATGTTACCTTGGATAGAGTTTAATTAAGAATACGAGATGAAAATAAATGCCACTCAACAAACAACAACAAAAAGCTGTTAAAAAAACAGAGGGTCCTTGCGTAATATTGGCAGGGGCAGGGACAGGTAAATCCTTTACTATGGTTGAAAAGATCAATCATCTGGCTAATGAGACTAAGCAGTATGATCCTGAAGAAATCCTTTGTTTAACATTTTCCAATGAAGCTACAAATTCACTTAAAAACAAGATTCAGGAGAGGCTCAAGACACCAAAAAATGTTAATGTCCACACGTTCCATGGATTCTGCGCTGATGTTTTAAGAGAAGACGGTCACCTGATAAAAGTTGATGAGGGCTTTGAAATACTTCTGCCTGACGATGCCAAGGTTCTGATGCATAAATATCTTGATATCTCTCCTTACTGGTGCAATCGCTATATAACAACAATCCAGTCTGCAAAGGATTTTGGAATTACTCTGGAAGGTATAAGAGAGTATTATGAAAAAGTTAAGGAGAATGCCTTGGCTCTGGCCAAGGGTAATGATATTGAAGGCTTTGAAAAAAAGCAAAGGGCAAGACTGCAGACTTTGCATCTTAAGCCAAACGACACTAAAGAAGAACGTAAAGAGATTAAAGATGAAAAGAAACAGATTAAGGAGTTCTTGCAGGCCTATGATGAGTATGAAAAATTTAAGGGTTTTATTGAGGCCTGGGAAGGATACAATAAGCTTAAGGAAGATATGAACTATCTCGACTTTTCAGACCTTAACTTATTGGCATTGCAATTATTCAGGCAGTTTGGAGCAGGGAAATATTCAGAAACGTATAAGTATTTGGTTGTGGATGAGTTCCAGGATACAAACAAGCTTCAGTTTGAGCTGATAGAACATATCGCAAGCCATCATAATATAACTGTTGTAGGAGATCCTAACCAGGCAATCTATGGGTTCAGGGGGGCTTATAAAGAAAGCTTTGATAATTTCAAGCAGGTCTTTAAAATTAAAGAGGATGATGTAATATTCCTGGACAAAAGCTACCGGTCCAGAAATAAGATCCTTAACACTTCTCAAGAATTGATTAAAAATAATTATGAAGATCCTGCAGAATGCTTTTCTATTAAGAATGCTCATGGTGAGGAAGGGGACAAGGTTAAGGTCTATGAACTTCTAAGTAAAGAAGAAGAGGCACGCTGTGTTGCTGAGCAGGTTGAAGAAGCTATAGCACAAGGCATTCCAAAAGAAGAGATATGTGTTCTTCACAGGACGCATAAACAGGCAGAGCTTATAAAGCAGGCATTGGAGCTTAAAGGAATCAGTGTCATTACTGCAGGCAAAACTAACCTTTTGCAAAGAAGAGAGATCAGGACTGCTATATCATACCTGGCGATTCTTTCTAACATTGTAGAGAGAAGCGGGTTTGGAGAGCAATCATGGTGGGATTTATTCCATTATCAAAACACGCTGAGCCCTGCAGACTCTTTAAAGATAGGCCGGTTCTTAAAAAAATACAGGGAGCAGGAAATTTCTGTTGATGAAGCAATGCTTACAATGCTTGAAAAAGTTGAGCTTTCAGAACATGGAAAGAAGGTTGTGCAAAAGATTGTAAGCAAGCTAAGAACTCTAGTTGATTCTACAAATAAAACTCTCCCTAATTTAATCTTAGATGTGTATGAACTCACTGGTCTTAACAGGGCCTTTACCAGTGAAAGAAGCATTGAAAATATTGAAGCCTTGTTGAACCTTAAGAAGTTTTATGAGATAGCAGAAAACTATAATTCTGTTCATGGGGGAAAGCTAGCTGATTTCATCAATTATATTGAGATAATTGATACTTTAGGTGTTAATGTTGATGCTTCGAAAATTGCCAATGTTGATGCTGTAAGGATGATGACTATACATGCAGCCAAGGGCCTTGAGTTTGAGCATGTAATTGTAACTAATATGGCCCAGGACAGGTTTCCTGTAACAAGGACACAAAATGAGCCATTGATTCCAAAGGAGCTTTTGCCTGATTTGAAAGCTGAGATAGAGTCATGGGGAGAAATAGATGATAAGGAAAAGCAAAAGCGAATCAAAAATTATGAGAAGGATGTGTTGTTATATGAAGAGAGAAGGCTTTGTTATGTTGCCTGGACAAGGGCTAAAAGTAATCTTATTCTGACTTATGCAAGAAGCTATAACAGTGAGCCGGATTCTGCCCAGGAGTCAGTTTTTTTGCAGGAAATTAATCACAGGGCAAATGAAAATGTTGAGCTTATCCAGGATGATAATGAGAACAGCTCAATTATAGCTCCGGATTCAGCTTATGATAAATACAGGTCGCTATTAAAGGATCAGCTGATAAAATCACTTGATACTGAACGCTTTGAAGATATTGTTGAAAGAGTAATGAACTATGTTGTATGCAGGGAAAAGAACATCCCTGAGTTTGATTTTACCAAAATAAAGGTTAATAGGGAAGAGTTAGAAAGGCACTTATCTAAATGCACAGAGAACAGGTCTCTTTTGAAGTTTAATCCAAGTGAGTTTACATTCAGCCCGACAGCTTTGCTTGAGTATGCTGATTGCCCTAAAAAGTTTGAGCTCTCGCAATTATTTCAGATGCCTCAGAGAGGAGAGTTTGATGAAGGCGGAGCAGCATCTACCGGAAGCTTTGTTCACAAGGTTTGTGAAGATGGGGTTAAGCAGGGGTTGAAGAGTTTTGATGAGTATGTGACATTAGCTGAGCAGTTATCTAAGGATCCTGAATACAAGGGAATTGATTTAGAGGATGTAAAGGAAATGCTTCATGTGTTCTGGGAAAGGAACAAGGATAAGATTGGAGAAGAGAGTAAGCCTGAAATTAAGCTGAAGGCTGAAATTGAAGGGTTCAGGTTCTTTGGCCTTGCTGACAGGGTTGATTGTTTTGATGATGGGACTGTTGAAATAGTTGATTATAAGACTAATAAAAGGCCGCTTGATCCTAAGAAAAGGGCATGGCAGCTTGGTTATTATGCTCTTGCTTCAAAGCAGCTGGGCTTTGAGCCTTCTAAGTTGACATTGGATATGCTTCGCCTGGAAAAGCCGGTTGAGATGGTTATTGAAAATGGTGAAGTTAAAGGCAGCGGCAGGGAGAAAGGCTTTAATTTGGAAGAGGTTAAGGAAGAGCTCGTTGAGACAGCCAAAAACATAGCACATGATTTTGAGCATGAGTTCAATGTTACAGAAGATGATAATAAATGTCGGTTTTGCGGGTATAAGTTTTACTGCCCTAAATGGGATGAGTGAGAATT